>JAPKZE010000424.1 GCA_026393955.1 Candidatus Aminicenantota bacterium | reverse complement strand
GGCCGAGGCCGTCATCGGGCTGGCCGTTATCGTCCTCGTCTTCCGCCAGAGAAAGTCCATCCGGACCGACGATCTCAAGGAGCTCAAGGGCTAGCATGGCCGAATATTTCTGGCTCATCCCGCTCTTGCCCGGGGCGAGCGCCCTGGTGCTCCTCCTTTTCGGCCGCCGGCTCTCCCGGACCTGGGTCGCCGGACAGGCCTCCGCGACGGTGTTCCTTTCGGTGATCCTTTCCATGGCGGCCTTCCTCCACCTGGCCGGTCAGACCTCCAGCGCGTGGGGGCTCACCAGGACCCTGATGTCCTGGATCGCGAGCGGCTCGTTCTCGGCGTCGATCTCGTTCCGCCTCGATCAGCTCTCGGCGGTCATGGCCATCGTGGTCACCGGGGTCGGCTTCCTCATCCACGTCTATTCCGTAGGATACATGTCCGACGACAAAGGCTATGCCCGCTACTTCGCTTTCCTGAACCTGTTCACCTTCTTCATGCTCGTGCTGGTCATGGCGTCGGACATCGTCCTGATGTTCGTCGGCTGGGAGGGCGTGGGCCTCTGCTCCTACCTTCTGATCGGCTTCTGGTTCGAGCGGCCGGCGGCGGCCAAGGCCGGCATGAAAGCCTTCGTGGTCAACCGGATCGGCGACGCGGCCTTCATTATCGGGATCCTCTTCCTCCTCGTGAATGTCGGCAGCGGAGGTTTCGGCGCGATCAACGCGGCCGCCGGCTCGGGGCTTCTCTCGCCCGGGCTGATCACGCTCATCGCCATTCTGCTCTTCGTGGGGGCCACCGGGAAATCGGCCCAGATCCCGCTCTATGTCTGGTTGCCCGACGCCATGGAGGGCCCGACCCCGGTCTCGTCCCTCATCCACGCCGCGACCATGGTCACGGCCGGCGTCTACATGGTCTGCCGCCTGAGCGGCCTGTTCGCGGCCTCCCCGGCCGCGTCGTCGGTCGTGGCCTGGGTCGGGGCCATCACCGCTGTCTTCGCCGCGAGCATGGCCCTCGTCCAGAACGACATCAAGCGGGTCCTGGCCTATTCGACCATCTCCCAGATCGGCTACATGTTCATCGGCTGCGGCGTCGGGGCCTACGCCGCGGGCCTGTTCCACCTGGTGACCCACGCCTTTTTCAAGAGCCTGCTCTTCCTGGCCGCTGGCAGCGTCATCCACGCCCTGGGCGGCGAGCAGGACATGCGCCGCATGGGCGGCCTCAGGAAGCATCTGCCCGTGACGTTCCCGGTCTTTCTGATCGGCGCGCTGGCCATCTCCGGAGTGCCGTTCCTATCGGGATTCTTCTCCAAGGATGCCATCCTGACGAGCGCGTTCGCCGGCGGGCAATTCGTCATCTACGGCCTTGGCCTGGCCGGAGCGATCCTGACGGCTTTTTATATGTTCCGGCTCATCTACATGACATTCTACGGAGAGGAGCGGTCGCCGCGGGTCCCCGGTCAAAATGTCCATGAATCGCCCTTGACGATGACCGTCCCCCTCGTCATCCTGGCCGTTTTTTCTTTGCTGGCCGGCTTTGTCGGATTACCCGTCTTTTTCGGCGAGCGGGCCGATCTTTTCGGCCGCTTCCTCGAGGGCGTCTTTCCTTCGGAGGCCCGTCACCCGGTCCTGTCGACCGAAGTCGGTCTGGTCCTGGCGGCGACGGCTTCGGCCCTGCTGGGCATCGCCCTGGCCTTTCACTTCTATCGAAGGTCTCCGGGCACGCCGGCCAGCCTGGCCCGGCGTTTCCCCGGCCTCTACCGGCTCCTCGTCGGGAAATACTACGTCGACGAGGCCTATGACGCCGCGGTCGTCCGGCCCCTGGTCCGGGGCTCCGATTGGGTCTACAGGCATTTCGACCTCAGGGTCATCGACGACGCCCTCAACGGCACCGCCGCCGCGGCGCGTTC
>JAPKZE010000309.1 GCA_026393955.1 Candidatus Aminicenantota bacterium | reverse complement strand
GATCTGAGGCGTGTCGAGCCCGGCGTCGAAGTTCTGGAAGCCGGCGATGCCGGCGCGCTTCATCCATTCGAGGTCGGCCTTGATCCCTTCCTTGGTGATGTTGCCGCTCATCCAGTGCCACCAAACGCGCGGTTTGGCGCTCGCGGGAGGCGCCTGGAAGCCGCGGGCCAGGGGATCGCCGGGTTCCTGGGCGGGAACGATCCCCACGGCCGCGAGCGAGGCGATCACAGCGGCGAGGCCGATCCAGCGGATAACGGACGGGGCTTTTTTCATGGGCGGGCCACCTTTCTTGAGGGCGCGATCGAGAGACGTCCGGAGGAACCCTCCAGAGGCCAAGCATAGGTCCGGCCGCCGACGGATGTCAATGATTGTCATTCCCGTTGCCGGGATGTAGCATAGAGAGCCGAGGGAGGACGTCCGTGGCCGCCGACTACACGAAAATGGTCGCCGATCTGCTGGCGTTCTATGACTTCGGGGGCAAGACCGTCCTGACCGTGGGGGCCGGCGGGGGCCAGCTCATCGAGTACGGGCGCGCGGCCCGCAAGGTCCTGGCCCTGGACAGCGACGCGGCCGCTCCCATCCTGGGGGACTTCTGCACCATCGCGCTCGACGCGGACGTCGTCCTGTTCGAATTCAGCCTGCACGAGATGGCCGATCCCGGGGTCGCGCTCGAACGGGCCCGCCGGCTGGCCCCGGCGGTCGTCGTCTTCGATCATGGCCCGGGTTCTTTGTGGTCATACATCGCGGCGGAGGAGGACAAGGTCGTGGCGGCCTGGGCCGCGGTCTGCCGCTTCCCGGTCAAGAAGACCCGGATTTATGACGGCGTTCAGGCCTTTCCCGGCTATGAGGAGCTTTGCCAGAAGGTCAAAGGCCAGGGCGAAACGAGTCTGGCCCGGATCGAGAGATACAGAGGCCAGGCCGGCATCCGCATCCCCTTCACTTACGGCCTGGCGTTGATCGAAGTGAACACATCGTAGATATGATAGAATCCCCCGAAAGGGTGTGCCTCCCATGCTCGAGATCAAGAACCTGACCAAGTCCTACGGCGACGTCGTGGCTCTCGACCGCTTCTCGCTCGATCTTAAAAAAGGCGAGGTCCTGGGCCTGCTTGGCCCGAATGGCGCGGGCAAGACGACGCTCATCTCCATCCTGGCCGGGACCGTCCGGGACTTCACCGGGACGGTGACGTTCGAGGGCCGCAGCCTCTTCGCCGACCGCTCCATGAAGAACCGCCTGGGCGTCGTGCCCCAGGACATGGCCTTCTACGACGATCTCAACGCCATGGACAACCTGCTCTTCTGGGGCGGGCTCTACGACGTGCCGCGGGCCGACCTCAAACGCCGGGCCGCCGAGCTCCTCGAGGTGGTCGAGCTCTCCGACCGGGCCAAAGAACCGGTCAAGAACTTCTCCGGCGGCATGAAGCGGCGGCTCAACACGGCCATCGGCCTGCTCCACAAGCCGGACCTCCTGCTCCTCGACGAGCCGACGGTCGGCATCGACGTCCAGGCCAAGGTCAGCATCCTCGACATCATCCGCAGCGTCGGCGCCGCCGGCACCGCCGTCATCTTCACGACCCACCAGCTGGCCGAGGTCGAGGGCACCTGCTCCCGCATCGCCATCATGGACCACGGCCGCATCCTGGCCCAGGGAACGCTCGACGCGCTCATCCGCATCGTCGGCGAGAAGGACATCGTCGAGTTCACCGGCGAGTTCGCCGCGGCCGCGTTCTCCGAAGCCCTGCAGGACCTGGCCGGCGACGGCCTGGAGCTCCTCTCCGTCGCCGACGGCCTGGCCTCGCTCGCGGTCGCCGACACGGGCCGGATCCCCAAGGTCATGGACCGCCTGTTCCAGCGCAAGCTGGCCGTCACCGACATGAAGATCAAGACGCCCAGCCTCGAGACGGTCTTCCTGAAGCTGACCGGCCGCAGCCTGAGGGATTGAGCCATGCGCCGTTTCTTCCTCGTCCTCGCGAACGACATCCGGCGCCACCTCCGGTCGCCCTGGACGCTGCTGATCTTCATCGCCATCCCCCTGTTCATGACCGCCCTCATCGGCATCATCTTCGCCCCGCGGTCGGAGGGCAACGAGCTGCCGTCCATCCCGGTGCTCGTCGTCGACAACGACAAGGGTCTGGGCTCCAAGCTCCTCGTCGGCGCCTTCGACGCCGACCAGCTGAAAAAGATGTTCCAGGTGACCTTGACCGACCAGGCCGACGGCGACAAGCGCATGGCCAAGGGCAAGGCCTCAGCCATGGTCGTCATCCCCAAGGGCTTCACCCTCGACCTGCTGGAGGCTAAGCCGGTGACGCTCCTCGTCGTCAAGAACCCGGCCGAGCAGTTCCTGCCGGACGTCGTCGAGGAGTTCATGAAGACCATCGCGGTCATGCTCTCGGGCGCCGTCCAGGCCTTCGCCGAAGAGGTCAAGGGCCTCCGGGCCATGCTCAACCTCAAGCTCGACAGCTTTCCCTGGGAGCGCCTGGCCCCCGAGTTCGGCAAGGCCCAGAAGAAGGTGGTCGCCGCGGCGAAGTTCCTGGACCCCCTCCTGATCCGCCTCAAGACCGAGGAGACGCGGGCGGCCGGCGCGCGCCCGCCGGTCACCGCCTACAGTATCTTCGCCGTCATCCTGCCCGGCATGGCCATCATGTTCCTGCTGTTCATCGTCCAGACGGTCATGCGCGACCTTCTTTCCGACCGCGAGGACGGCAAGCTCCGGCGCATGCTGACGACCCCGCTCCGGCCGCTCGAGCTCATCGGCGCCCGGATCGCCGGCGGCTGGATCATGGGCCTGCTCGTGCTTGCCGTCATGGTCGCCGTCGGGACCCTGGTCTTCCGGGTGGCCTGGGGACCCTTCGGCTATTTCCTGCTGCTGGCGGCCGTGGCCGCCTTCTGGACGGCCGCGTTCTTCGCCCTGTTCCACGCCCTCGTCCGCAGCCGCAACCAGGCCGGCGCTCTGGGCGCGCCCATCATCCTGGCGTTCAGCCTGTTCGGCGGCTCGATGATGAACCCGGAGGTGATGCCGAAGGCGTTCAAGGCCGTCGGCATCGTCACCCCCAACCGCTGGTTCATCGACGGCGCCGCCCTCGTCCGCGAAGGCCGCTTCCCGGTCCTGAGCCTGGTCGTCCTTTTCGCGAGCGGGCTTGTCCTTCTGGCCCTGGCCGTCCCGGCCCTGCGCCGCAGGGCCTCGGTGTGACCATGAGAACGCTCCGCCGCATCCTCCACGTCACCGCGAACGACCTGCGGATCATGGTCGGCGACAAGGTCTTCTTCTTCTGGACGCTGGCCTTCCCGGTCCTGTTCATCGTCCTGTTCGGACTGGTGTTCAAGGCGGGCGCCAGCGCCCCTGACGTGGCCGAGGTCGTCGTCGTCAACCAGGACCAGGGCCGCTGGGGGGCCTACTTCATCGACAAGATCAAGACCCCGGGCGTGGCCGTGACCGTGACCGACAAGGAGCCCGAGGCCTACAACCGGCTGCTCGTCCTGCCGCCCGACTTCTCGGCCAGGATCGAAGCCCGCCGCGACCAGGCCCTGGCCTTCAAGAAGCGCGAGAACGCCTCGGCCCGCGCCGCGGCCAGGGTGGAGACACGCCTCTACCAGGCCATCGCCCGGACGCTCAGCGAGCTCATCCTCTACGGCGACGGCGATCTGACGAAGTTCCTGGACGGCCACCCGGAGTTCCGCGACATCGTCCTCGTCGAGAGCCGCTTCCCGCCCAAGACGGTCTCCGTCGTGCCCAGCGGCTTCGATCACACCATCCCCGGCACGACCATCCAGTTCATCATGATGATGGTCATGATCTACGGCGGCATCTCGGTCATGGAGGACCGCAAGAAGGGCATCCTCGGACGGTTGCTCTTCTCGCCCCTCTCGCCGGGCGGTCTGTTCCGGGCCAAGCTCCTCGGACGTTGGCTGATGGGGCTCCTCCAGGCGCTCATGCTCTTCGCCATCGGCAAGATCTTCTTCCGGCTCAACCTGGGCAACGTGCCGCTGGCCCTGCTCGTCATCGCCGTCTTCGCCCTGGCCATGTCCGCCCTGAGCGTCTTCATCGGCTCGCTCTGCACGAAGGAAGACCTCATCATTGGCCTGTCGGTCCTGCTGGCCAACCTGTTCGCGGCGCTCGGCGGCTGCTGGTGGCCCAACGAGATCGTGCCGCCGGCCGTCCGGACGGTGGCCCGGATCTCGCCGGCCTATTGGGCCATGGACGCCCTCCACAAGCTGACCTTCTTCCGGGGGGGATTCGCCGACATCGCGCCGGCGCTGGCCGTGCTGGGGACCCTGGCGATCGTCCTCACGGCCGTCGCCGGGAAGGCCTTCCGGATCAGGGATTAGGCAGGACGGTGGTCGGAGCCTTCTTCGGCGGGCCGGCCAGGGGCAGGAGAACGCGGAAAGTCGTGCCGCCGCCGGCGCGGCTTTCGACCTCGATCGTCCCGCCGTGCATCTTGGCGACGGACGTCGCGATGGACAACCCCAGCCCCGTGCCGCCCTCGCCGTTGGTGCGGACCTTGTCCACCCGATAGAACCGGTCGAAGATGAAGGACCCGGTCGCCCTTCACCGTCAGCGGCTCCATCGGATCGAGGGTGAGCGCGAGGCCCCGCTCCTGGGCCAGGGCTTCCAGGTCCTGGCCCAGCTCGGCCAGGAGGGCGGTGAGATCGATGTCCTGGACACTGAGCTGTTCCGAGCCGGCGTCGCTCCGGGCCAGGATGAGCAGCTTGCCGACGATCTCCGACATGTAGTCCACTTCCTGGGACACGAGCTCGAGCGACCGCCGGTACTGCTCCGGGTCCCGCGGCTTCTCCAGCACGAGCGACGATTCGGCCTGGATGACGGCCAGGGGCGTCCGCAGCTCGTGGGAGGCGTCGGCCACGAACTGGCGCTGCTTGACGAAGGCCTCCTCGAGCCGGGCGATCATGCCGTTCAACGTCGAGGCCAGCCGGCCCAGCTCGTCGTCCGTCTCCACGTCGATGCGGCGGCTCAGGTCGCTCTCGCCGATGCCGCGGGCGATCTCGGCGATGCGCTCGACCGGCTTCAGGGTCCGGCCGGCCAGGAACCAGCCGCCCGCGCCGGCCAGGACGAGCAGCAGGATGACCGAGTTCAGGATGGCCATGCGGAAGGCGGCCAGCATGTTCAGGATGTCGTTCGGCAGGCGGCCGACGACGAGGGCCACCCGCGACTGGGAGTTGACGTTCAGGGGCACCGCGACCAGGCGGACGTCGGGCCCCTCTTTCGTCTCGGCCGTGACGAACGTGTCGATGCCGAAAAGGGCCTGTTGGACGGCCTCGCCGATGTTCGAGAAATCGGTGTTGGGCCCGAGCCGCTTCCAGAGCGCCCCGTCGGCGTCGTAGATCAGGACGAATTCATCGGCCTTCTGGTCGAAGACGACCCGGTCCCCCTCGATCTTGATGTCGCGCTGGAGCTCGGACGCCCGGGCCTGCAGCGACCGGTCGAGGTTCCGGTAGAGGTTCCTCCGGAGGAGGATATTGGCGTACGTGCCGAAGACGACGAGCAGGATGGCGATGACGACGAGGTACCAGACCGTCAAGCGGAACTTGATGGTCTTGTGGATGATCATGGCACGCGGAGCCGGTAGCCGGCCCCTCTGACCGTCTGGATGAGGCTGGCCTGGCCGTCGCGGTCGATCTTCTGCCGGAGGCGCCGCACGTAGACGTCGATGATGTTGGACAGGCCGTCGAACTCGTAATCCCAGACGCTCTCGCCGAGCATGGTCCGCGTGACCACGGCGTTCGGCCGGCGCATGAAGTACTCGATGATGGCGTATTCTTTCGCCGTGAGGTCGAGGCGCGTCCCGTCGCGCCAGACCTCCCGGCTCTGGGTATCGAGGGCCAGGTCGCCGACCTGATATTTCTGGGTCTTGGGCAGGACCTCGCGGCGGAGCAGGGCGCGGAGCCGGGCCAGGAGCTCGGAGAAGGCGAAGGGCTTGACCAGGTAGTCGTCCGCGCCGGTGTCCAGACCCGCGACCTTGTCCTCGACGGTGTCCTTGGCCGTGAGCATCAGGATCGGGGTGTTGACGGCCTTGGCCCGGAGGTCGCGGCAGACGGCCAGGCCGTCCTTCTTGGGCAGCATGATGTCCAGGATGATGAGGTCGAACGGCGTCGTCTCGGCCATGTATTCGGCCTCCTCGCCGTCGTAGGCGTTATCGACGGTGTAGCCTTCCTCGAGCAGTCCTCTCTTGACGATGCCGGCCAGACGCCTCGAATCTTCAACGACCAGGACTCGCATGCCGTTCCCTCCCGAAGGTCATCCGTATAGCCTCCGATCATACACCCTTAAGATGAACATAGTATGAATAAAAGATGAATTAGACAATAGTTATATTAATCTATAATTAATCTTTAATTCATATCAGGTTCATCTCCTGTTGGTACCGTGGCTATCTGAGAGACCGATCTTTGGCCACCGGAGGAACGGCATGAGCGATGTCCTGACCAAGCACAACTCCCTGATGGAGAGGATCGTCAAGGAGTACGGCCCTTTGATACGGACCGCCTGCGACAAGGCTCTCGTCAACGTGCCCTGCGTCGACGACCTCGTCGCCGAGGTCCATTTCGCCGTCTTCACGACCCTGCGCAAGCTCGGCGAGGGCTGGGCGCCGCCGCGGTCTTTCGTCTCGACCATCGTCAAGAACAAGGTCAACGATCTCGTCTGGCAGCATTACTGGGACAGCGCCGACACCGAAGTGTTGAAGAAGAAGCAGGCCGAGCAGATCTATCAGCGGGAAGAGGTTCTGGCCCAGATCCACACGTTGACCCCGGCCGAGTTCAAGGTCTTCCGCCTGCTGGGTCTCGGCCTGACCAACTAGGAGGTCGCCCAGACGCT
>JAPKZE010000062.1 GCA_026393955.1 Candidatus Aminicenantota bacterium | reverse complement strand
AGGATCTTGGCGTTGCCTTCCTTGTCGATCATGATGTTGCCGGGCTTGAGGTCGCGGTGGACGATGCCCGCTTCGTGGGCCTCGGAGAGCCCGCTGCAGACCTGCTTGGCGATGGCCACCGTCGTGGCGATATCGAGGCGGCGCGAGCGCCGGATGAAGCTCTTGAGGTCCTCGCCGGGGACGTACTCCATGGTGATGTAGTGGAGGCCCTGGTCCTCGCTGAGATGGTACATCTTGCCGATGTTGCGGTGGGAGATCTTGTGGGCCAGCTTGATCTCGTTGACGAAGCGCTCGAGCGTCCGCTTGTCTTCGGCGATATCGGGCCGGATGAGCTTGATGGCCACCTCTTCGCGGGTCTTCACGTCGAGGGCCCGGTAGACGCGGCCCATGCCGCCCCGGCCAAGCTGGTCGATGATCTGGTAGCGGCCGCCGAAGGTGGAGCCGGTCGGCAGGTCCCAGGTCCGGGATTCATACGACAGGGTGGCGCCGTCGCTCAGGGGGCGGGTGATGGAAAGGGCGTCCGGGCCGCGCAAGGCGGAGGCGCAGTTATTGCAGAAGTTCGCCGTTTCCGAGTTTTCCGTGTGGCAGGTTCGGCAGAGGGTGGCCATCGTCTCTTTCTCGTCCGACCTCGTTCTCCGAGACCGTCCTCCTCGCATCCTCCGAACTTAGCCCACGCCCTCATCAGGTAATACGTTTCAGGGGCTTGCTAGGTTGCGGTGCAAATAACATGCCAGGCGGAAAGGCAGGCCTCCCGCCTGATCCCCCCCCTGGCGGCCCGCCCTACCCCCGAAATGGCCGGAAAGCGGCTTTACAAAATGATTTACAAGGGGTCAAACCTATACTTTTTCACTTTTTCCCCGGAGTAGGCCTGAGTTCCGGCCCAGGGCTGAAAAAGTAAAAAAGTATAGGTTTGACCCCATCAGGGGCGGATGGAGAGCGAGATCTTGACGACCCCCCGGTCCTGGAGCGGCGTGAGCCGGCTGTGGGGGTCCCAGACCCTCTCCCAGTTCTTGGTATAGACCAGGTAGACTTCGTTGCCGGGCGAGAGCTGCCAGCGCAGGCGGGCGTTCCAGCCGAGCGTATTGGAAATGTCGTCGAATTGGATGTAGTTCATCAGGCCCAGGTCGGGCGAGAGGAAGATGTCGACCTTGGCCTGGTAGACGTTGTCGTTGAAATCCCCTTCCGGCAGGCGGCCCCGGACCAGGTTGGCGTCAAAGGCCAGGGTGGCATAGCCCTTGAATTTCAGCGTCAGCCCGAGGGTGACATTGTCGATATCGCCGGAATAGAAGCCGCCGAAGTTCCAGCCCGCTTCGAAGATGACCGGCCGGTGGGACGCGGTGCTGGCGTTGAGCCGGAAGCTCGTGTAGTCGTAGGGCCCGGCCGGCAGGACGATGCCGTCGGAAACGGTCCAATCGAAGGGCAGGACGTCGTGGTTATCGACGACGCTGAAGCTGAACGACTCCCCGCTCGGCGTCCGGAAGCCCAGCGGCGACGCGCTGAGCGTGCTGGTCTCGAGCCCGCCCGAGAGGTCCCAGTAGTAATCGGCGCTGACGTCGAAAAAGAACTGCCGGAAGGACCGGCCGAGGAACCCGCCCTTGGGGCGCGGCTGGAACCCGACCCGGACGAAGCCCGTCTGGATGCCCTGGCGCATCATGTAGCCCATGCCCGGGTCGAGGGCCTCGCCGTAATAGGCGTAGGTCGACTGGACGTTCCAGAGATCGTTGGGATAGTCGGCCCGGAAGCCGAAGCCGTGGTGGCGCCCCTCCTCGGTCTCGTTCCAGTTGTAGACGCCCCAGGCGGCCAGCATGACGTTCTTGTCGCCGAGGAACTTCGACGACGAATAGTTGAAGTCCATACCGAGGAGGGAGTTCTTCTCGCCCGTCTGGCTGCCGTTGGTGAGGATGAAGCCCACCTTGCTCTGGGCGAAGATGTTCTGGGTCACCCGGGCCGCCAGGAGGTTCGTGCCGGGCAACTCGAGGGGCGCTCCGCCCCCCGCGTCAGGGACGCTGGCGTCGCGGGTCTGGACGTCGAGGAAGGTCAAGTTGGTGCTGCCGATCTTGCCGTAGAGCTTGGTCCCGAACAGGACCGGGATCTGCGTCCCGTTGTAGAGCCCGACCGTCCGGCTGAAGAACGGCGTGAAGCTGATGCTCGAGCTGAAGCTGAAGTTCTCGGAGCCCTCGAGGAAGAACATCCGCTTCTCCGGGAAGAACATCGGGAAACGGGTCAGGTTGATCCGGCGCTCGTCGGCCTCGGTCTCGGCGAAGTCCATATTGTAGCTGACGACACCGACGAGGTTGGGGGTGAAGCTCTTGTAGAGGTCGAAGCCGCCGTCGAGCTCGCCCTTGTAGTCGGGCGACACCTCGTTGACTTTGGCCGCACTGGCCAGGCCGTAGGGACGGAAGGTGATGCCCAGGCCCTGCTTGACGTCCTGGATGCCCTCGAGCGCGGCCGCCTCGTTGGGATTGCTGAAGTTGCTGTCGAGGGTCGTGCCCGAGAGCCGGATGGTCTCCTGCTTGCGGGCGATCGTCCGCTCGATGTTGAGTCCCCAGACGCTCAAACCGGGCTTGAAGGAGATGGTCTTGAAAGGGATCCGGATCTCGGACGACCAGCCGTCCTCCAGGCGGGCGCTTTCGGCGTCCCAGATGCCGTCCCAGTTGAGGCTCGTGCTCCCGGCGTAGGCCAGGCCTTCGCTGCGCGCCCCCTTGGGATTGACAGAGAAAACGTAGGCGTTGCGCTTGTCCTGGAACGGGTCGAGGAGGATGCGGACGAGGTCGTCGCTCGAGATCGAAGGCCCGTAGTGCCCGTAGCCCATGTAGCCGCCTCCGCCGCCTCCTCCTCCGCCGTCGTGGGCCATGGAGTTGGCCGAGATGCGGTCCGGTTCGCTGTCGTGGCAGTAGATGCCGATATAGAGGCTGTGGCTGTCGTAGACGACCCGGGCCTCGGTCTTCTCGCTGGGGGCTTCGCCGGGCCGCGGCTCGACCATGCGGAAGCCGTCGATGACCGGGGCGGTCTGCCAGGCGGGGTCGTTCAGGCGCCCGTCGATGCGGGGCCCTTGATCGACCCGGACGGCCTTGATCTCCTGGGCCCGCAGGGCGAAAGGCGCGATGGCCGGGGCGATGACGATGAGGATCGCGGCGAGCGATCGGGCGTAACGGCTGTGCGGAATGTTCATGTCTCTATTTTCGAGCTTTCTTTAGAGATTCTCCGTTCTTCGGTCCCGTCCCGGAGCACAGGCCGACATCGACCCTTTAGACGGGCTCGGGGCCCGTTCCTTCCCTCGGGGAAGGATCGGGCGGAGACGGCCTGCATCCCGCGGAACGACAGTCGGTCCCAACCCCGGCCGGCGCACGAACGCCCGGCCCGGAAGATCTACTGGGGCAGCCAGCCGACGATGCGCCGCGCCGTCTGGCCGGCCGTCGGCGGGTCGAAGTTCGTCAGGACAATGACAGTATAGCCGCTCCGCGGGTCCCATTCAAGGACCGAGTTGATGCCCGGCGCCCCGCCGGCGATGCCCAGGCCGTTGGCCGAATCGGGCAGATAGATCTTCTTGTCTCTGAGGGCCAGCGTGTACTTCAGCATGTCCCCCGCCGTCGAATAGCCGCCGCCGGCCGAGCTGCCCCGCCCCGGGAGCGTCGCAAAATTGAGGACCCGCGGCCCGGAGCTTCCTTCGACCTCGCGGGCGTAGCCGCGGGCCATGTTGGCGATGTCCGCGTCGCGGGCGTAGGAGTCGGTGTCCGTCATGCCGCAGGGCTTGAAGATGTTCTCCCGGACGTAGGTGTAGTAGTCGACCCCGGTCACTTTCTCGATGATGAGCCCTAGGACGATGTAGCCGCCGTTGGAATACTTGTTCGACGTCCCGGGCTCGAACTCGAGCGGCAGGTCGGCGAAGAGCGGCAGGTAATCCAGGAGCGTCCGGATCTTCTCCTTCGGGGTCGCGTCGAAGCGCTCGCCGAAGAAGTCGCCGATGCCGGAGGTCATGTTGAGCAGCTGCCGGACGCTGACCTTCTCCCCTGCTTGGGCGTTGGGGTAGTCGGGCAGGAACTTCCCGATCTTGTCGTCGAGCCCGATCTTGCCCTGCCGGACGAGCTGGTGAATGGCGACACGGGTGAAGTTCTTGTTGATCGAGCCCAGGTTGAACTTGGTGTCCTTCCGGTTCGGGACCTGCTTCTCGCGGTCCGCAAGGCCGTAGGCTTCGTGGAAGATGATCCGGTCCTCTTTGGCGACGAGGACGACGCCGGAGAACTCGTCGGCCTTGGTCTGGGTATCGAGGAACTCCCGGACGGCGGCGACGAAGTCCTTTTCGCTGGCCTTGGGGTCCGGGACGACGATGTTGTCCGGATCCTCGACCAGTTCGATGGACAGGGAGAGCAGCTTCTGCGGCGCCGTCTTTTCGACGGTCGCCCGGATCAGGACCAACGTCCCGTTGCCGGCCTTCGCCAGGACGGACGCCTGGGAGGCTTCGTCCGAAACGACCCTCTGGATCTCGAGCGAGCTGAGCTGGCTTTTGGCCCCCCGGAAGCGGGTCAGGCGCTGCTCGACGGGGATCTCCTTGATCGCCGAGTCGGCGAGATGGGAAGCAAAGAAGGCCCGCATCGTCCCCTGGACGCTCGAATTGAACGCCTCGACGTAGGCTTTGAGATGGGCCAGGGCGGGTTTTTCGGAAGAGGCCGGCGTCTGGGAGGCCGGGAAGGGAAGGGTCAGGATCGAGGAGACCAGGAAGAAGAGAGCGGCCGCGGCCGTCCGGGCCGCCGCGCGGCGATATCCGTTCATGCGTCCTCCTCGAAGCAAAGGTTTCGTTTCCGACAAAGGGAAATTATAGCACGAGACGGGGCCTTCGTATCGGGAGCGGGCCTATCCCCCCGATCGACGGGGAATAGCGGCGGCCTGGAGCTCGCCGCTTCGCGGCCGGCCACGAAGGCCTTGTGCCGATCGTGAAATTTTGAGTATCATGAGGCCATCTTCGAGGAGGAGGGGCAAGATGGGACATATACCGGCTGACTCGCTCTCGGGATGGAAGAAGGCCTATCTTGGTGTCGCCTTGATCTTGACGGGGCTATTGATAGCCGCATACTTATTATTTAGGTCCTCGCCGCAAGGCCCGAGGATCAGTCTGATGAGCTTGATGTCCACTCTAGCACTGTCCTGGGCTCCGCTGATCTTCCAGTTGCTCGGGCTGCGCGCGTCGTCAAGCATCTCCGCCACTCTGGTGAGCATGATGTATGTCGGTTCCGCGCTTTTTTCGCTCATTGTC
>JAPKZE010000139.1 GCA_026393955.1 Candidatus Aminicenantota bacterium | reverse complement strand
GAGAACACCGGAACGCTCGTCTCGTTCGACCCCTGGAGCTACCGCTGCTGCCAGCACAACGTCGCCTTCGGCTGGCCGTATTTCGCCGAGCATCTCTGGATGGCCACCGCCGACAACGGGCTGGCCGCGACGCTCTACGCTCCGTCGGAGGTCCGGGCCAAGGTGGCCGAAGGCGCGGAGGTCACGCTGACGGAGGAGACGGCCTACCCGTTCGAAGACGGGATCCGGCTGACCCTGGCCTGCGACCGGCCGGTCGACTTCCCGCTCTACCTGAGGCTGCCGGGCTGGGCCAAAGCGGTCCGGGTCCTCGTCAACGGACGCCCGGCCGGCGAGGGGCTCGCCGGCGGAGGCTACGCGGTCGTCCGCCGGACCTGGCGTCACGGCGACCAGGTCCGTCTCGAGTTCGCCGCGGCCATCGAGGTCATCCGCTGGCCGACCCTCCGAAGCGCCGTGTCCGTGCGCCGCGGCCCGCTGTGGTATGCCCTCAGGATCGGAGAGAAGTGGCAGAAGTACGGCGGCACCGAGGACTGGCCGGCCTTCGAGGTCCTGCCGACGACGCCCTGGAACTACGGCCTTTTAACGGACAGGCAGGGAGGGGAGCCCGCCGTCTGGCTGGCCGGCCGAAAGGCGACGCCCTTCCAGCCGTTCGCTCCCGACGCGGCGCCGATCGTCCTCAAAGCCAGGGCCCGCCGCGTTCCCGGCTGGATGGAGGAGGGCCGGATGGTCGGCCTGGTCCCGGCCAGCCCCGCCCCCGCCGCCGGTCCGGTCGAAGAGGTCGACCTCATCCCCATGGGCTGCGCCCGCCTGAGGATCTCCGTCTTCCCGATCGTCAGGGATTGACAACAACCCTCGGTACGATATAGTTAAGCCAAAATGAGGATGAAGGAGGTCTCATGCTCAAAGAATTCAAGGAATTCGCCATGCGCGGATCGGTCCTGGACATGGCCGTCGGCATCATCATCGGCGCCGCTTTCGGGACCATCGTCACCTCGCTCGTCGCCGACATCATCATGCCGCCCATCGGCATGCTGCTCGGCCAGGTCGACTTCTCCAGCCTGGCCATCCACCTGTCCGACACGGTCGCGATCGGCTACGGCAAGTTCATCAACTCGGTCATCAGCTTCCTCATCGTCGCGTTCTGCCTGTTCCTCATCATCCGCGGGATGAACCGGATGAAGAAGGCCGAAGCGGCTCCGGCCGAGCCGGCGACCAAGGACTGCCCCTTCTGCGCCATGGCCGTCCCGATCAAGGCGGTCCGCTGCCCGCACTGCACTTCGGAACTGAAGAAGTGACCCCGGCGGGGGGTCAGAACGCCTCCTGGGCGGTGGCGTAGAGGCCGAAACAGGCCCGGCCCCAGGCCAGGTCCAGCCGCAGGGTCGCGCCGTCGCGCTTGTTGATCACGTAGCGCAGCCCGGTCCCCAGCGAATATTTCAGCTTGTCCGGCTCGAAGACGCCGAATTTCGGCAGGACGTTGGCCAGGCCGGCGAAGCCGACGACGCCGATCCTCTCCGAGATCAGAACCCGGTATTCGGCCTGGACGAGAACGAGCGCCTTGTCCCTGAAGCGGCCTTTGTAATAGCCGCGCAGCAGCGAATCTCCGCCGAGCAACCCCAGCTTGTAGAACGGGACGTCGCCGAAGGTCGACAGGAAAAAGGCCTGCAGGACCAGGACTCTGTCCTGGCCGGCGGCGATATACCTGCGGATGTCCAGCTTGAAACGGCTGAAGGAGAAGTCGCTCCCCGCCAGCGCGCCATAAGCCTCCCCGAGGAGCTGGATAAAGGTGCCGCGGCGGGTGAAGAGGACCGCGTCCCGCGTGTCC
>JAPKZE010000058.1 GCA_026393955.1 Candidatus Aminicenantota bacterium | reverse complement strand
GAACAGCCTGGTCCCGGACCGGGACATGACCCTGGCCATCGTCGGCTTCGATTGGGCCCCCTACCACACGAGCATGAAGCTCCAGCCCAACGTCTGGTTCGTGAACTACACGAACGGCACCCTCTACAACGCGAACGCCACCTCCAACAGCGACGTCGTCTTCAACCTGACGTTCTTCCTGTCCTTCTGAGGTGCCCCGGTTCAAGGCAATAAAAAGGAGAAATGACATGAAAAAGATCACGATTATCGCCCTGGCGACCCTGACGCTCCTGGGAGGCCTCCTCCTGGGCGCCAAGATGATTCAGATCAAGGGATCCGACACCATGGTCAACCTCGTCCAGATCCTGGCCGAAGAGTACATGGGCCAGAAGCCCGGCGCGGCCATCGCCGTCCTGGGCGGCGGCTCGGGCACCGGCATCACGGGCCTCATCAACCAGACCTGCGACGTCGCCACCCACTCCCGCGAGTGGAAGCCGAAAGAGATCGACCAGGCCTGGGAAAAGGGCGTCAGCCCGAAGTTCTTCGTCGTGGCCGTCGACGGCCTGAGCGTCGTCGTCAACGAGAAGAACCCGATCGAGCAGCTGACCATGGCCCAGGTCGGCGCCCTCTATCGCGGCGAGGTCAAGAACTGGAAGGCCCTGGGCGGCGAATCGAAGGCCGTTTCCCTCTATGGCCGCCAGTCCAACTCCGGCACCTACGTCTTCATGCAGGAGTTCGTCCTCGGCAACAAGAACTACTCGACCGACATGAAGGAAATGAACGGCAACGCCCAGATCATCGAAGGCATCCTCCAGGACGAGGGCGCGGTCGGCTACGTCGGCGTCGGCTACCTCTACGATGAGAACCGCCAGATCCGCAAAGGCCTCAAGGTCCTCAAGATCTCCAAGGAGCCGAACGGCACCGGCTATCTGCCCACCGACAAGGCCGCGGTGGACTCCGGCAACTACCCGATCTCACGGCCCCTCTTCATGGCCACGAACGGCAAGCCCAAGGGCGTCGCTGCCGAGTTCCTGCAGTGGATCGTCGGCCCCGAGGGCCAGGCCGTCGTCGAGCGAGAGGGTTTCTTCACGGTCGGCGAGGGCAAGTACAAGGCCGGGAACGACAAGAACTTCAAGTGAGTTGACCTCTTCCCTGTCTCTTGATATATGCTGGAAAAGAAGGCCTTGATCGTCCGATGCGAAAGAAGCGACGGAGCGGACTCAAAGAATCGGCGATCAAGGCCTTCTTCTTCACCAGCGGCATCCTGGCCGTCCTCGTCCTGCTCGGCATCTTCCTGACGCTCGTTGCGACGTCCTTTCCGGCCTTCCGCGAGATCAAGCTGGGCGAGTTCTTCCTGAACACCCGCTGGGACCCCACGTCTCCCGAGAAGGCCGAGTACGGGCTCCTCTCCATGATCATGAGCACTCTCATGGTCACGGCCGGCGCCCTCGTTCTGGCGGTGCCCATCGGCATCGGCGTGGCGGCCTATCTCTCCGATGTCGCCCACTGGCGGGTGCGGGAGATCCTCAAGCCGGTCGTCGAGATCCTGGCCGGCATCCCCTCGGTCGTGGTCGGTTTCATCGGCATCGTGCTCTTCGGGCCGGCCATCGCCAAGGTCTTCCATATCGGCAACGGCCTGAACGCCCTGAACGGGAGCATCCTCCTGGCCATCATGGCGCTGCCGACGATCATCAGCATCTCCGAGGATTCCCTCAACGCGGTGCCGCGCGCTTACAGTGAAGCGTCGCTCGCCCTGGGGGCGTCCCGCTGGCAGACCCTCGTCCGGGTCAAGCTGCCGGCGGGCCTCTCGGGCATCATCGCCGCGGTCATGCTCGGCATGGGCCGGGCCATCGGCGAGACCATGACCGTCCTCATGGCCACGGGCAACGCCCGGTCGTTCCCGCACGGTTTCCTCGAAGCCGTGCGGACCATGACCGCCAACATCGCCATCGAGCTCGGCGAGGTGCCCTACTATACGACCCACTACTACGCGCTCTTCGCCATCGGCCTGGTCCTGTTCGTCATGACCTTCGCCGTCAACCTCATCGCCGACGTCGTCCTCAACAAGTACCAGGAGCGAGAACAGTGAAACGCGTCACGCGGAAGAAGATCGTCCAGGCGCTGGGCTTCCTGGCCCTGAGAGCGGCCATGGGCCTGGTCCTGGCCGTGCTGTTCCTCTTCCTTTACGACATCGGCAGCAAAGGCGCGGGCTCGATCTCCTGGGAGTTCCTGTCCAAGGCCCCGCGCAAGGGGATGACCGCGGGGGGCATCTTCCCGGCCATCTTCGGCACGTTCCTGGTGACGGTCATCACCGCCTTCCTGGCCGTCCCGCTGGGCATGTCCGCGGCGATCTACCTCAACGAATATGCCAAACAGACGCGCCTGACGCGGCTGATCCGCCTGTCCATCCGCAACCTGTCGGGCGTGCCGTCCATCGTCTACGGCCTGTTCGGGGTCATTCTCTTCGTCAATATCATGAGCTTTGGGACTTCGATCCTCTCGGCCGGGCTGACCCTGGGGCTCATGACCCTGCCCTGGACCATCACGGCCAGCGAGGAGGCCCTGAAGACCGTCCCCAATGCCTACCGCGAGGGCGCCCTGGCCCTGGGGGCGACGAAATGGCAGATGATCCGGACCAACGTCCTGCCGTACTCCGTGCCCGGGATGCTGACGGGGACGGTCCTGGGGTTGGCCCGGGCGGCCGGGGAGACGGCGCCCATCCTCTTCACCGGGGCGGCCTTCTTCCTGCCGTTCCTCCCCCGTTCGCTGGGCGACCAGTTCATGGCCCTGCCTTATCACCTCTACATCATGGCCACCCAGCACCACGCCATCCTCCAGGTCCGGCCGCTGGCCTACGGCACGGCCCTCGTCCTGATCGTCCTCGTCCTGGGCCTGAACATGACAGCCGTTATCGTCCGCTACCGGCTGAGAAGGAAACAGCGATGAACAGCGCAGAGACCGCGATCAAGATCCGGACCCGGGATCTCGACTTTTACTACGGGGCCGCCAGGGCCCTCAAGAAGGTCAGCGTCGATTGCCACGACCGGAAGGTCACGGCCATCATCGGCCCGTCCGGGTGCGGCAAGTCGACGTTCATCCGGACCCTGAACCGCATGAACGACGTCATCGCCGGGACCCGCGTCGACGGAGAGATCCTTATCGACGGGCAGAACATCAACGCGCCCGAGGTCGACGTCGTCGAGCTCCGCCGCCGCGTCGGCATGGTCTTCCAAAAGCCCAACCCGTTCCCCAAGTCGATCTACGACAACATCGCCTACGGCCTGCGGATCAACGGGATGAGGGACAGGCGGAAGCTCGAGGAGACCGTCGAGAAGAGCCTGCGCGGCGCCGCCCTCTGGGACGAGGTCAAGGACCGGCTCGACGAGAACGCCTTCGCCCTGTCCGGCGGCCAGCAGCAGCGCCTCTGCATCGCCCGGTCCCTGGCCGTCGAGCCCGAGGTCATCCTCTTCGACGAGCCCTGCTCGGCCATCGACCCCATCGCCACGGCCAAGGTCGAGGACCTCATCGAGCGCCTCAAATCGACCTACACCGTCGTCATCGTGACCCACAACATGCAGCAGGCGGCCCGGGTCTCCGATTATACCGCCTTCATGATGCTCGGCGAGCTGGTCGAATTCGACCAGACCGAAAAGATCTTCACCAATCCGGCGAACAAGCTGACGGAAGACTACATCACCGGAAGGTTCGGATGAGCGGGGCCTCGGCGGCCCGGGGAGGAGAGGTCATGTCCAGGATGGAACGCCCGTTCGACGAGGAGCTCAAGGCCCTCAAGGAGAAGCTTCTCGAGATGGCCTCGAGGGCCGAGGAGCAGATCGCCCTGGCCGTCCGGGCCCTCAAGGACCGCGAGGAGAAGCTGGCCTGCCAGGTCCTCGACCGGGAGGAGGCCGTCAACCTCCTCGACATCGAGATCGACGAGATGTGCCTGCGGCTGCTGGCCCTCCGCCAGCCCATGGCCGCCGATCTGCGCTTCATCACCTCGGGCATGAAGATCGGCAGCGACCTCGAGCGCATCGGCGACCTGGCCGTCAATATCGCCGAACGGACGATCGACCTTCTCAAGCACCCCCAGCTCAAACCGCTCATCGATATCCCGGCTATGGCCCGGCTGGCCCAGGACATGGTCCGGGACGCCCTGAACGCCTTCGTCAACGGGGACGAGGCGCTGGCCCGGGACGTCTGCGCCCGGGACGACCAGGTGGACCGGCTCAACGATCAGGTCTTCCGGGAGCTCCTGACCTACATGATGCAGGACCCGGGGACGATCGCGCGGGCCGTCGACCTGATCCTGGTCGGACGGCACTTGGAGCGGATCGCCGATCACGCCACCAACATCGGCGAGGACGTCATCTACATGGTCCGGGGCAAGACCATCAAACACCATATCGAGGAAGGGCGGGCCACCGGCCTCAAGGGTTGCGCCGGCGGCGAATAGGCGGGCTCAGCGGAGCCCGCGGATCCGGACCTCGATCTCCTTCTCTCCCTGCAGAAGCTTGACCAGCCGGCCCGTGTCCGTGTCGCCGGTGTGATAGGGATAGAGGACCTTCGGCCGGAAGGCCATGGCTGCGTCGGCGACCTGCTCCGGCGTCATCGTGTAGGGCAGGTTCATCGGCAGGAAGGCGATGTCGATGGACCGCAGGGCCTTCATTTCCGGCGTGTTCTCCGTGTCCCCGGCGATGTAGACGCGCGTCTCGCCGAAGGTGACGATATAGCCGTTGCCGGCGCCCTTGGGATGGAAGGGATTCCCGTCGGGCCGGGTGTGCTCGATGTTGTAGGCCGGGACGGCCTCGATCGTGAGCCCGAGGACGGTCCGGGTGTCGCCGTTGGCCATGATGATCGCGCCGGGGAGCTTCGGGGCGCAGGCCTTGGACCCGACGGCCGCCGTGCCCGGTTTGAAAGCGAGCTTGAGCGCCTCGGGGTCCATGTGGTCGAAATGCTCGTGGGTCACGAGGATGAGGTCGGCCCGAGGCAGGGCGCGGTAATCGGCGACGTCGCCGTAGGGATCGACGTGGATCGTCTTGCCGCCGAACGTCATCATCAGGCTGGCGTGGCCGAGGAAGGTGATCTCGAGATCGCCTTTCGAGGTCGGGAAGACGTCCTTTTCGACCTTCTGCGGGGCGCCGGAGAGTCCGGCCAGGCCCAGGACCAGGAGACCGAGGGTCAGGGCGATTCTGATCATTTTGGGTCCCTCCGCGAATATTTTCTCGTTATACACCCGCCCCGGTTTTGTCTATAATACCCCATCATCCGATGAAAAGGTCGCTGTTCTTAAGGCTCTTCGCGGGGTATGCCGCCGTCATCATTCTCCTGGCCGCGGCGGTAACGCTGTTCGCCCCGCCGCTCATGCGGACGCACCACATCGACGAGCGCGCCGCGGAATTGGAGCACCTGGCCCACGTCCTCGAAGGACAGGTCCTCCCGTCCCTTGCGGGGAATGTCGCCGGCGACCTGGAAGGCCTGGTCATCGACCTCGGCCGGAAGACCGCTACGAGGATCACCGTCATCGGCGCCGACGGCGGCGTCCTGGCCGACTCGGAGAGGGAACCCCGGGACATGGAGAACCACTTCTTCCGGCCCGAGATCCAGGCCTCCCTCCGGGGCGAGACGCTGATGTCCATACGGCCCAGCTCGACGCTCCAGGCGGACATGATGTATATGAGCATCCCGCTCCGGGCCGG
This sequence comes from Candidatus Aminicenantota bacterium, assembly GCA_026393955.1. Lineage (GTDB taxonomy): Bacteria > Acidobacteriota > Aminicenantia > Aminicenantales > Saccharicenantaceae > RBG-16-66-30. Next base: position 4,362 of record JAPKZE010000058.1, on the reverse strand, counting down.
GGGCCGGGTCGTCGGAGCCCTCCGTCTGAGCGTGTTCATGAAGGACATCGAGGCCCTCCTCGGCGCCCTCCGGACCGACCTGCTGAAGGTCGCCGGCCTGGTGACCGTTCTCGCCCTCCTGCTGTCCGTGTTCCTGGCCCGATCGGTGGCCGGGCCGACCCGCGAGGTCATGGACGCCTCGAAACGGATCGCCGCCGGTGATCTCGATGTCTCCGTCTCGATGAGGCGGCGCGGCGAGTTCCTCGACTTCGCCCGCAGCTTCAACACCCTGACCGGACGGCTGCGGCAGATGTCGGGGGAGATCAGGCTCCAGAGCGCGGAGATCGACAGCATCCTGGCATCGATCCTCGAAGGCGTCTGCGTCCTGGACGGATCCGGCCGGATCCTGCTCGCCAACGCGAGCTTCCGGCGGATCGTGGGCCCGGACGATCCCGACGGGCGCCATGTCTGGGAGGTCGTGCGGAGCTCGGGGCTGCAGGAACTCGTCCGCAAGTCCCGGGAGGGGATGTCCGCAGTGTCGGGGGACGTGATCCTCGGTGATCGCCACTTCTCCGGGCAGGTCGTGCCCCTGGCCGCGGAGGGCCGCCTGGTCGTGACGCTTTGCGAAACCCGATTCGCGGCGACCGAAGAGGGCTGACCTCTCGGGCCGTGACGCGGAGCTGTTTGCGCGCACTCCCGCCTCTGCTATAATGGCCGACTCCGGAGCAGCCGGGAATCAACCGATGAGCGACTTCCTGAAGATCCTCGAGAACGAGGTCCAGCTGGCCGCGCTGGCCTTCCTGGCCCTCGTCTACACGGTCCGCCTAGGCTGGATCTTCCGCTTCAAGACGCGCCGGGACCGGACCGCCGCTGTCGGGAACGAGAGGGCCGGCGCGGGCTATTCGTTGATGAACGTCGCCATGCCGTGGGCCATGGAATCGACCCGGAAACGGCCCGGCTTCTACGCCCAGTTCGTCGTCTTCCACATCGGCGTGGCGGCGGCCATTGCCGGGACCCTCATCATCCCGTACGCCCCCGGCCTGTTCGAGATCCGGCCGGTCGTCATCCTGTTCCAGGCGGTCGTGGCGGCGGCCTTCGTCGTGGGCCTCGTGAGGCTCGTCCGGCGCCTGACCAACCCGGTGCTTCGCCGCATCAGCTCCCCGGACGACTACTTCTCGCTCGTTCTGCTCATCGTGTGGTTCGCCGCGGCCGTGGCGGCCCTGCCCAACAGGCCTGAAAAAGGGGAGTGGCCGCTCATCGGCTACTTCGGGCTGACGGCCTTCTTCCTGATCTATGTGCCGTTCTCGAAGATCTGCCACTATCTCTACTACCCCTTCACCCGCTTCTACCTGGGCCGGTCGCTCGGCCACCGCGGCGCCCTTCCGCCGAAAGGGACGAAGGGTCGGAAGACCCGACGCGCCGGGGAGGATGCGGCATGAAACGCGAGAAGCCGTCCTCTTCGGGGGTCGTCGATTCGCCGCTCGACGCGCGCACGCAAGTCAAGGCCAGGGAGGACGGCCTGCCTTCGGTCGCCGAGGGACGCCTCCGGACCTACGAGCCCGGAGACAACCGCGGCCGGTTCCTGGACCTCCTCGCCAAGCGCATTTCCCGGCCCTTGGCCGTTTCCATGACCGCCTGCGTTCACTGCGGACTGTGCGCCGAATCCTGCCACTATTTCCTGGCCCGTCCGGACGATCCGACCATGACGCCCGTCTGGAAGGCCGACCAGATCCGCAAGATCTTCAAGCGCCACGTCGATTGGACGGGCCGCATCGCCCCCTGGTGGGTCAAGGCCGGGTCCGTCGACGGGGACGAGGATCTCAATCGCCTGAAGAACATCGTCTTCGGCACCTGCAGCGCCTGCCGCCGCTGTACCTACAACTGCCCGATGGGCGTCGACACGGGCCTCCTGGTGCGGTTCACCCGCGGCCTCCTGACCGAGCTCGGCATCGTCCCCGAAGGCGTGTTCAACGTCAGCCGGGACCAGTGGGAGACGGGCAACCAGATGGCCGTCACCGAAGAGGACTACCTAGAGACGCTGGTCTGGATGCGCGACGAGCTCCGGACCGAGCTGGGGACGGATGACGTCGATATCCCGGTCGACAAGCCGGATTGCGACGTCCTCTACACGATCAATCCTCGGGAGATCAAGTTCGACCCCCGATCCATCGCCCACGCGGCCAAGATCTTCCACCTGGCCGGCGAGTCCTGGACCATGCCGAAGTGGGGCTGGGACCAGACCAACTTCGGGCTCTTCTCGGGCGACGACCGGCTGGGCGCCTATGTCGCCCGCAACGTCTACGAGGCGGCCGAGCGCCTGCGGGCGAAGAAGATCGTCATCTCGGAATGCGGCCACGGCTACCGGTCGACGCGGTGGGAAGGATACACCTGGGCCGGATACGATCAGACCCGGCCGACCGAGTCGGTCGTCGTCACCGTCAAGCGCTATCTCGAGGAGGGGAGGATCTCGGTCGACCCTTCCCGAAACACCGAACCCGTGACCTTCCACGACTCCTGCAACATCGCCCGGTCCGGCGACCTGGTCGAAGAGCCGCGCGAGGTCCTGCAGCGGGTCTGCGCGGATTTCCGCGAGATGTTCCCCAACCGCCGGGAAAACTTCTGCTGCACGGGCGGAGGGGGCCTCCTGTCCATGGCCGAATACCGGCCGCTGCGGCTCGAGGTCGGGAAGATCAAGGCCGACCAGCTCCGGGCGACCGGGGCCAGGCTGGTCTGCACGATGTGTCACAACTGCGTCGACGGGCTGAACGACGTTATCAAGCATTACAAGCTGGCCCTGCGGGTCGTCCAGGTCCTGGAGCTCGTCTCCAACGCCCTGGTCCTGCCCGCGTCCGGGGAGCGAACCAAGCAATCATCATAGGCCGGACGGGCCGGCGGGCCCGGCCGGGCCAACGGAGTGAGTCATGCCGCACATCGAACTCGAAGGACGCCGGATCGAGGTCAACGAGGAGGGCTTTCTCGTCCATCCCGAGGAGTGGACCGAAGAGACGGCCCGGCTGCTGGCCAAGGCCGAAGAGGGCCTGGAGGAGCTGACGGCCGAGCACTGGGCGGTGGTCAAGTTCATCCGCGATTATTACGTGGAGAAGAACCTCGCCCCGATGGTCCGGAAGATGTGCCAGGCGACCGGCTTCCCGCTGATGAAGATCTACGACCTGTTCCCCTCGGGGCCGGCCAAGGGCGCCTGCAAGGTCGCCGGCCTGCCCAAGCCGGACGGGTGCGTCTGAGGACGGTCAGCGCTTCGCCCGGAGCGCGGCGACCTTCCCGACGGCCTCGACGGCCGTCCGGATGTGCTCTTCTGTGTTGAACGGCCCGATGCCGAAGCGCACCGCGCCGTGGATCTTGTCGGTGCCGATCTGTTCGTGGACGCGCGGCGCGCAGTGGAGCCCGGTCCGGCAGGCGATCCCGTAATCGACATCGAGCATGGTCCCGACGTCGGCCGCGTCCAACCCCTCGACGTTGAAGGCCAGGACCGCGATATGGTTCTCGAGGCTGTCGAGGCAGTAGAGCTTGACCCGGGGGATGGCCCGGAGACCGTCGAGCAGGATCCGAGCCAGGCGCATTTCCTCATGGTGGATGGCGTCGAGGCCCTTCCCCAGAAGCCATGTTACGCCCGCCTTGAGCCCGGCGATGCCCATGACGTTGGGCGTGCCGTACTCGAGACGATAAGGATACTCGTCGAGGTGGGGGCCGGACGGCCGAACGCACGCCCGTGCCGCCCGCCCGGGTGTGCCGGATCTCGAGGCCCTCCCGGACGTAAAGACCGCCGATCCCGGTGGGGCCGAGCAAGGACTTGTGGCCGGTGAAGGCGACGACGTCGAGGCACTGGGCCTCCATGTCGACCGGGACCTTGCCCGCCGACTGCGAGGCGTCGACGGCGAAGGGGATGCCCGCCTCCCGGCAGAGCTTCCCGATCGCGGCGATGGGCTGGACCGTGCCGATGACGTTCGAGGCGTGGTTGACGATGACGAGGCGGGTGTTGGGCCGGAACCTCTTGCGGATCTCCTGGGGATCGACGAAGCCCGCGCCGTCGAAGGGCACGTGCTCGACCTCGACCCCCGCCTGCGAGAGATGGTACAGGGGACGGAGCACGGAGTTGTGCTCCAGCGTCGTCGAGATGGCGTGGTCACCGGGCTTCAGCAGGCCGAAGATGATGAGGTTGAGGGCGTCGGTCGAATTGTACCCGAAACAGAGCCGGTCGGGGTCCGTGCCGTTGAAGAAGCGGGTCAGCATCTTGCGGGTCTCTTCGACGACGAGGCCGGTCTCCATGCACAGGTCGTAGCCGGAGCGTCCGGGATTGACGCCGTAGTTCCTGAAGAAGTAATCCATGTACTGGTAGACCTCTTCGGGCTTGGGGAACGAGGTCGC
>JAPKZE010000046.1 GCA_026393955.1 Candidatus Aminicenantota bacterium | reverse complement strand
CCCAGAGCATCGAAATGATGTCCCGGGCGCCGCCGACGACCTGGCCGACGTCGACCTTGGAGACGTTGACCGTGCCGTATTCCTTGCTGAGCTTCTGGACCCGTTCCTTCATCGGGCCCACCTTGGCGAAGAATTTCTCTTTTAGTGTCGCCATTCCTGATAAACCTCCTGATGTGATGTATTAAAAGGGTGCCGTCACCCTCGCAAAGCGCCTCATCTTATCACGGGCACCGGGGGGTGTCAATCGCGAAAACACCGCTCCCGAGTAGCTGCCGCCCCGCCGGATCTAGAGCTATTATAGCGGATTCAACTGTTTACGCGGGATGCGCTGGTCGGCCATGGCGGCCTGATAGGCGAAGAAGGCCTCGATCACGGCGTTCTTCATCAGGTCCTCGGCCCGAAGCGTGTCGTAGAAGTCGAGATTCGTGTGCCCGGCCGTGCCGCCGATGCGGTCCTGAATGAACTGGAAGCCGGGCAGGCCGGCGGCGTCGAACGAGACGTGGTCGGTGCTGCCGACGCTCTGGATGGACAGGGCCGTGAAGCCGAAATCCTTGAATGGCTCCATCCAGGCGGCAAAGAGGCGCCGGACGTGCTCGTTCCCCTGGAGGTAGATGCCGCGGAATTGGCCGGCGCCGTAGTCCTGGTTGAAATAGACCGAGAACTTCTCGTAGTCCGGCTTGACCCCGATCTTCGGGTCCTTCGGGTTGCCGAAGTGGGCATTGACGTACTCGCGCGAGCCGTGGAGGCCCTGCTCTTCGCCGGCCCAGAAGGCGACGCGGATGGTCCGGCGGGGCTTCGCCCCGATGGCCTTGAGGATACGGGCGGCTTCGAGGGCGACGGCGCAGCCGGCGGCCGTGTCGCTCGCGCCGGAGGCCTCGTGCCAGCTGTCGTAGTGGGCCCCGAGCATGACCACCTGGTCGGCCAGGTCCGTGCCGGGGATCTCGCCGAGGACGTTCGAGGCCTTCTCGATCTTGTCGCCGACGCGGTTGCGGACCTCGACCTCGACCTTGACCGGGATCCCCCGCTTCAGAACGCGGTACATCCGGTTGTAGTGTTCCGGGATCACGGCGATGATGGGCAGGGTGGCCAGCGTCTTCTCGCGTGACCACTTGTCTTCGTTGGCCCCGGGCCGGGAGAAGCCGCGGACCGCTCCGAGCATGCCGCTCTCGCACTGCAGGACGGCGACGGCCCCTTCGGCCTTGAAGAAGGCCATCCGCTCCTCGGCCTTGACCAGGTCGGGGTTGGGCGGCGGCGGGACGGTCGGAGTCCGCTGGGGACGCGGCAGGACCGCCTCCTCCATCAACCTGAGGTCGTCCGGGGTCAGGCGCGAGACGCCTTGGGTCAGCGCGGCCATGTCGAGCGTGAACGGCGGCGTCCCCAGCACGACCAGGCCTTTGAGCTTGCCCCGATAGCGCTCGAGGTCCTTCTTCGTCTGGATATCCGCGGCGATGACCGCCGGCGCGACGACCTTGCCCTTGGTCCCCGACGTGTAGGCGATCGGGAAGCCGACGAGCGGCAGGTAGTCCGGCTCGAGCATGTGGAGCGAGAAGTACTCGTTGTCCCACGCGGCGCCGTAATCCATGAAGGGCTCGATGACGACGTTCTCGAGCCCGAGCTTCTCCATCTTGTCCTTGGCCCAGAGCTGGGCCCGCTTCATGTCCTCGGACAGGGACAGGCGTCCGCCGAGCACGTCGGTCATGTAGCCGACGATGTCCATGACCTGCGAGCGCTGCAGGCCTTCTTCGCGGATCTTCGCGGCCATGTCCCAATCGGCCGTCGGGGCCTGGCCGGAAGCGGACGCGCCGATAACGACGGCGAGCACGGCGGCGATGAGCGTGCGGGGAACGGATCTCATGGAGGACCTCCTGTCCGGGAATGCGTCGAGTTCCCTATTCTCCACATTCGCGGGGCCGTTGACAACCTCGAAGGCCTGACTTATTGTCTAACGTGACCGCCGGCGGCTTCGCCGGACCCATTCTCCGCCAGGGGGTGCCCATGCTTCATCTGAAACGCGTCGCGTCGATCGCTCTCATCCTGTTCCTGGCGAACATCGCCGCCGTCTACGCCCAGGAGACCGCGCTCTCCGACCAGCAGGTCAAGGAGCGGCTCGCGTTCATTACCAAATCCCTCGAAGACGGCCAGCCCGGCGCCAAGCGCTGGTGGTACGGGTGGATCGCCGGGTATTCCGCGGGGGCGGCTGCCATGGGCGTCCTGGCCGCGACGGGCTGGGAGAAGGCTCCGGAGGTCGACAACAGCTCCGCCGAGGACATGCTCGTGGGCAGCGCCACCTTCGCCCTGGGCGTCGTGGGCCTGGTCATCGACCCGTTCAGCCCGGCCACGGCCGCCAAGAAGCTGAGGCCGCTTCCGGAAACGACGGAGCTGGAGCGGCAGGCCAAGCTGAAGCGGGCCGAGGAACTGTTGCGCGAGTGCGCCCGCCGTGAGAAGGCCGGCCGGGGTCTGACGACACATCTTCTCAATGCCGGCGTCAACGCCGCGGCCGGGGTCGTCACCGTGGTCGCGTTCGACCGCCC
>JAPKZE010000299.1 GCA_026393955.1 Candidatus Aminicenantota bacterium | reverse complement strand
CTCCTGTCCCCGTTATTCTAACCGACCTCGGCCCCCCGTGCCAATCCGTCCCTCCCGGGTGAACCTTTCGGCCGGGCCCGCCGTATATGCAGGCGAGGAGTGAGAACGACAATGAAATTCCTGCTCTGGATCATTCTCTTCGTGCTGTGCTGGCCGATCGCGCTGCTCGCCCTGCTGCTCTATCCGATCGTCTGGCTGCTGCTCCTCCCCTTGCGCCTCCTGGGCATCACCGTGAACGCGGCCTTCGACCTGTTCAAGGCCGTGATCACGCTGCCGGCCCGCTTGCTCCGCGGCCCCGGCCGGACCTGAGCGTCCGCCTCTCGCCCGCGTTTGCTTTCCGGCCCTCCAACTCCCTATAATCGTCCCGATGGAAGTCCAGGAACACTTCTATTCGGACGACCCCTCGCGCGGCCCGGCCGATGCGAAAACGACGCTGCGGGGGGCCGAGTATTTCTTCCTCGGCAACGGCTTCATCCAGGCCGCCGTCCAGATCGCTCCGGCCGGGGACGGGACCCCCGTCGGCCTGCTCATCATGGACCCCGAGAGGCTGGGACCCAAGCGGGCCGCCCTGAGTTTCGATAAAGACACCGGGATTGCCGCGACAGGGGTGTCGGTCGAGGTCCGGGGCGATCGCCACGCGCCTCGGCCCGCTTCGGTCCGGGCCGGGTGGGTGCCGGGGGCAGGCCTTCCCCGCGTCGAAGTCGTTTGGAGAAGCGGTCCCTATCGTGTCACGGAGCTTTTCTTTTGCCCGGACATGAGGTCCGCGCGGCTGGTGCGTCAAGTGAGCGTGTCCCGGTCGGCGCCGGGCGCCTCCCGGGTCCGCGTGAAGACCGGTCTCGGAGCGAGAACGGTCGAAACCGAAGCTCCGGCCGTCTTCGAATACCGCCTGGCCAAGCGCGGCGGCAGGACCGTCGCGGACCTCCGCCTCACCCCGTCACGCCTGTCCGAGCCGGCGGCCGCCGCTTACTGGAGGGACACGGCGGCATTCCGCTCGTCCGATCCGCTCCTCGACCGCTTTTTCTCCGCCTCGAGATCCCAGCTCCGGGCCGCCGTCTCGTCGACGGGACGGATGGACGGCAGCATCTGGCAGTACAACCTCGAGTGGGTCCGCGACCAGGCCCTTGTCGCCATGGCCCTGGTCATGTCCGGCCAGCCCGGGACCGCCCGGACCATCCTGGCCCGCCTGCTCTCGGATTTCGTCAGCGACGAGGGCGCGACCAAGGACTCCAGCCGCCTCCGTCCCCTCGAGGAGAGCGAGGTCGACCAGAACGGCGTGCTCCTGTTCGCTCTCGAGTCCTATGTCCGATGGACGGACGACCAAGACCTCGTCCGCTCGAACTGGGACCGGATCGAAAAGGCCGCCGCCTTCCCCCTCCGGCCCGAGTTCCGGCATGAGCCCTCCGGGCTCATCGTCAACCGCCGCGAGTTCTGGGAGCGGCACGGGGCCCACGGCATCGGGACGGGCATGGAGCTGGCCCATCAGCTCTTCGTCGCCATGGGCCTGCGCTCGGCCGGCCAACTGGCCGCGCTGACCGGCCGAACGGACCGGGCCCACGCCTGGACCGAAGCGGCCATGCGCCTGCGGCAGGCGATGCTCAAGGACCCGCGGTTCTCCCTCGTCGAAGCCGGGGCCTTCATCAAGCGCCGCGGCCTCGACGGCCGGGTGCAAGCCGCCGTCCGCCCCGAGCCCGATTCGTCTTTGCCCAAATCGACCCCTCTTTTCGGGCCGGGCCGTCATCTCCTGAACCCGGATACGTCGGCCGTGCTGCCCGTGGCCTGGGATTTCGTCGATCCGGCCGGACAGCTGGCCCGCAGAACCCTGGCTTCCATGGAGACGCTCTGGAACCAGGGCTGGAAGGGCGGCGGCTACGGCCGCTACCATGTGACGTCCGAGCCGGACTCCCCCGGGCCCTGGCCGTTCGCCTCCCTGTTCGTCGCCCGGGCCGCGCTCGAAGCGGGCGACCCGGCCACGACCCGCCGCGTCCTCGACTGGCTCGGCCGCGTGCCGGGCGGGCGGGCGGGCTCCTGGTTCGAGTTCTACGGACCGCGGCCCGTCCCTCCCTATCCCCAGGTCGGGATCATCCCCTGGACCTGGGCCGAGATCGTCTTCCTCGTCGTCCACCACATGCTCGGCGTGAGGCCCGGCCAGGATTTCCTCAGCCTCCAGCCCCGCCTCATCCCGGGCGTCGACCGGATGGACGCCGACCTGCCGCTCCGGGACGGCCGCCTCGAGCTCTCCGTGAGGCGGGCCCGACGGGGCGAAGAGCCGGGCTTCCGGTGCGGCGATCGCAAAATGCCCTACCATCGCTACGGGCTCGGCCTGACCCTGCCCCGGTCGTTCGGCCGCATCGCCGTCCGGGCCGTCATACCCTGAGAAAGGACACCCATGCCCGCACGAAGGATCCACCTTGTTTCGAACGCCCACCTCGATCCGGTCTGGCTCTGGGAATGGCAGGAGGGCGCCGGCGAAGCCCTGTCCACGTTCCGCCAGGCGGCCGAGTTCTGCGAGACGCGCAAGGGCTACATCTTCTGTCACAACGAGGCCGTGCTCTACCGGTGGATCGAGGAGCACGAGCCGCCGCTCTTCCGCAGGATCCGCAAGCTCGTCCGGGCGAAGAAGTGGCATATCATGGGCGGCTGGTACGTCCAGCCCGATTGCAACATGCCGAGCGGCGAGTCGTTCGTCCGCCAGGCGCTCCTCGGCCGGCGCTACTTCGCGGAGAAGTTCGGCGTCGAGCCGCGGACGGCGGTCAACCTCGATCCCTTCGGCCACACCCGGGGCCTCGTCCAGATCCTGGCCAAGAGCGGCTATACCGCCTACCTCTGCTGCCGTCCCGGCAACCGGGAGTGCCCCCTGCCCGGCGACGAATTCGTCTGGGTCGGGTACGACGGCTCCGAGGTCCTGGCCACCCGGGCCTCGGCCCACTACTGCTCGGTCGGCGGCAAGGAACGCGAACGCCTCGAAAAATGGCTGGCCGAGAATCCGGCCGGCGACCCGGTCATTCACCTCTGGGGCATCGGCAACCACGGCGGCGGCCCGTCCCGCAAGGACCTCGCCGACCTCGACGCGCTGGCCGGGGAGCGGCCCGACCTCGAGCTCGTCCACTCGACCCCGGACGCCTATTTCGAGGAGCTGGGGAAGCGCCGGGCGGACCTGCCGCGCCGCGAGAAGGATCTCAATCCCTGGGCCGTCGGCTGTTACACCTCGATGGTCCGGGTCAAGCAGGGGCACCGCCGTCTCGAGAACGAGCTCTTCTCGGCCGAGAAGATGGCGACGACGGCCTGGCTGCAGGGCCTCCTGCCCTATCCGCAGGCGGAGCTCGAGGAGGTCATGCGCGACCTGGCCTTCGTCCAGTTCCACGACATCCTGCCCGGTTCGGCCATCCCCGCCGGCGAGGACGGGGCCCTGCGCATGATCGGCCACGGACTGGAGATCCTGTCCCGGCTCAAAGCGAGAGCCTTCTTCGCTCTGGCCGCCGGCGAGCCCCAGGCGGCCCCCGGCGAGATCCCCATCTTCGTCTTCAATCCCCACCCCCATCCGGTCCGCGGGCTGGTCGAATGCGAGTTCGAACCCTGGGAACCGAATTTCGAAAAGACCCGCTGGTCCCCCACGGTCTACGCCCGCGGCCGGGCCCTGCCCACCCAGGCCGAAAAGGAGGAGAGCAATCTCAGCGTCGAGTGGCGCAAGCGGGTCGTCTTCGAGGCCGAGCTCGCCCCGGGCCGGCTGAACAGGTTCTCCTGCCGGCTGGAGAAGGCCCCGGAAAAGAACGGGCCCGGGATCGCCGAAAAGGACGGCTTCATCACGGTGGCGACGGCCGGCCTCACCGCGGCGGTCAACGCCCGCACGGGTCTCCTGGACGTCTATCGGGCCAACGGGAAGGACCTGCTCGAGCCGGGCGCCTTCCGGCCGCTGGTCATCCGCGACAACGCCGACCCGTGGGGCATGAAGGTCCGCAGCTTCCGGGCCGTGGCCGGCCATTTCGCCCTGGCCACGCCCGAAGAGGCAGCCCGGTTCTGCGGCCTTCGCGAAGGCGTCCTCGCGCCCGTCCGGGTCATCGAGGACGGCCGGGTCCGCACGGTCGTCGAGGCCGTCTTCGCTTACGGCGCCTCCCGCCTGGCGCTCCAATACAGGATCCCGAAGCGCGGGACCGAGATCGAGCTCGGCGTCCGCGCGTTCTGGGCCGAGCGGGACACGATGCTCAAGCTCGGCCTGACGCCCCGGCTGAAGATGCCCCGCTTCCTGGGGCAGGTCGCCTACGGCGCCGACGAGCTGCCGGCGAACGGCGACGAGGCCGTGGCCCAGAAGTGGCTGGCCCTGGTCTCGGTCGCGGACGACGCGGCGCTGACCGTGGCCAACGACGGCACCTACGGCTCGGACTGGGACGGGATCGAATTGCGGCTGTCGCTCCTGAGGTCGCCGGCCTTCGCCGCCGACACTTGGGAGGACCGGCTGGCCGTCGCCCAAGACAGGTTCATCCCCCGCCAGGACATCGGCGAGCGGTCGTTCCGGTTCTGGCTCAACGGCGGTCCCCTCGACGCCCGGATGGAGGAGATCGACCGCGAAGCCCTTGTCCACAACGAGGCGCCTTACGTTCTTTCCTACTTCCCGCCGGGACACGGAAAGAAGGCGGTCGCCGGCGTCGTCGTCACAGGGGCGGCCATCGAGGTCGCGGCCTTCAAGAGGTCCGAAGACGGCCGGGACGCCGTCATCCGCCTCTTCGAGCCGACGGGCCGGCCGCGGCGGGCGGTCGTCAGGCTCCCGGCCCTCGGCGCGCGCACGGCGGTCCGTCTCAAAGGATTTGAGATCAAGACGTTACGCTACGACAGGCGGACGAGGCGATTCACCGAGACGGATCTGCTCGAGCGCAAGCCGGGGAAGGGATGACCTCGAAGGAGCGGGTCACCGCCGCGCTCGAAGGGCGGATCCCCGACCGAGTCCCCTACGCGGAATTCGCGGTCGATTTCGACACGGTCGAGCGCCTGCTCGGCCACGAGACGTTCCTGCGGGCCAAGGCCAAGTCCCAGATCGCTTTCTGGGAAGGCCGGCACGACGAGGTCGCCCAGAGCTGGCTCGAGGACCACATCGCCGTCCAAAAAAGGCTGCCGCTCGACATCGTCACCTTCCCGATGGCCACCTGGGAGATGCCTCCGCCGACGGAGGAGCGACCGCCGCGGCGGATCGACCCGACGACATGGGAGGACGCCGAAGGCCGCGTCTACAAGCTGTCCGAGGCCACCCAGGACATCACCTGCGTCCACGACCCGGTCCGGGACGCCAGGGTGTTCACGGCGGCCGAGTTCGAGACCGACCCGGAGCCGGCCCGCCCGGACGAGCGGTCCTGGCGCATCCTGGACGCGGTCATCCGGGAATTCAAACGCGAGAAATTCATCTGCGGTCCGTCGGGCGGCTCGGTCGGCATCGTCCTGCTCGGCGGGATGGAGCGGGGCCTGCTCGAGCTCGCCGCCAATCCGGAGGCCGTGCGGGCGGCCACCCGGGCCATGGTCCGCCGCCAGAACGCGGCCGACGAGGCCTTCATCCACCCGGACTCCGACGCCGTGATGTGGGCCGAGGACCTCGGCTACAAGACCGGCCCGCTCATCGGACCGGCCATGTTCCGGGACTTCTTTCTCGAGGCCAACAAGGAGCGGGTCCGGAACGTCAAGGGGAAATTCGGCCGGAAGATCCTCAAGCACTGCTGCGGCAACATTGCCATGCTCCTGGACTTCTTCATCGACATCGGCTTCGACGCCTACCAGTCCATCCAGCCGACGGCCGGCATGGACATCTGCCGGCTCAAGAAGAGCCACGGCGACCGGATCGCGCTCTGGGGCGGGGTCGCGGTCGAGAACCTCGTCGGCGGGACGCCCGGGGACGTCCGGGCCGACGTCCGGCGGGCCATGGCCTGCGCCAAGCCGGGCGGCCGGTTCATCCTCGGCTCGAGCCACAGCGTCGCCGTGGGCACGAAGTACGACAACTTCATGGCCTTGCTGGACGAGCATTCCAAACTGTGTCAGTATTAGCTCCAAGGAACCGATGATGGCAGAGCCTGTGTCCCTGGTGATCGTCGGAGTCGGCGGCTTCGGCGCGGTCTACCTTGAGGCGCTTCTCGAGAAGAAAGAGGAAGGCCTGTTCCGCATCGCCGGGGCCGTCGACCCCCAGCCCAACCGCTGCCGGCAGTACGTCGAGATGCGGGCCATGGGCGTCCCGTGTTTCATCTCGCTGCAGGATTTCTACAGGAACAGGACCGCCGACCTGGCCATCCTGTCCTCCCCCATCCAGATGCATATGCCCCAGACCGTCTTCGCGCTGGCCAAGGGCAGCCACGTCCTCTGCGAGAAGCCCGCGGCCGGCACGATCCAGGAGGTGCGGGCCGCGATCGCGGCGGAGAAGGCGGCGGGCCGCTCGGTCGCCGTCGGCTACCAGTGGTCGTTCAGCCCGGCCGTGCAGGCCCTCAAGGCCGACATCCGGGCCGGGCTCTTCGGCGCGGCCAAGAGGTTCAAATGCCTCTACCTCTGGCCCCGCGACGAAGGCTATTACGCCAGGAACGATTGGGCCGGGAAGCGGCGCGACGCGGAGGGGGCCTGGATCCTGGACAGCCCCGTCCAGAACGCCATGGCCCATGACCTCCACAACATG
>JAPKZE010000221.1 GCA_026393955.1 Candidatus Aminicenantota bacterium | reverse complement strand
CCGAAGCGCCCGGCCTGAGCTCGGGGACCTGCAGGTGCTCCTGCTGGAGCGAATCCACCGTCTGGGTGAAGTCGCTCGTGTGGCCCTTGATCCGAATGGTCTCCCCGACCTTCAGCGCGCCGGCCGTGACTTCGATCACGGCCACATTGATCTTGGGGAAAAAGTGGGTGATGTGCCCGATCTCTTCTTCTGCCATCGTCCCTCCTCGCCGGGTCCGTCCCGGGATCCGGCCGCCTGAGCGCAATGATACTCGCGGTCCGGGCCGTCCGTCAATCGGACTCGCGGCCCGCCCCGGACCGGGCGGCGGCGAAGCCCCTACCGGGGCGTCAGGAACGAGTAGGTCCGGCCGTAACGCAGCATCTGCTCGACGTAGCCTTCGGTGAGATCGATCTTGACGTCGACGATCCGGCCGTTCTCGACGACGGGCGTGTAGACCGGGTTGACGAAGCCGCTGTAGGGGGCGAGGTGGAGCTTGGCGTAACGGTCGAGGACCTCTTTGTGGAGCTCCTGGTCGACCTGGACGCCGTAAGTCTCGATGAGGTCCCTGGCGGCTTCGTAATCACCCTCGCTCGTGATCCGCTGGACCTCGGCCAGGAGCCGGCCGAAAAGCCCGCGCAGCTTCCGGTAGTCGTTGACCACGAAGTAGGTCTTGCCGTCCTTCGCGACCCGCTCGATGACGTTCTCGGGCTTCCCTTTCTCGTAGACCCAGTGGGAGACCATGGCCCGGCCGCGCATGTGGGCCTGCTCGACGGTCTTGCCGGGCTGGATGCGGACGAGCTGGGTCATCAGGCCGTTGCGGATCTGGAGGTCGTATTCCGCCTTGGCCGCCTCGAGGCTGGGCAGGAGCCCCAGCTCGACCATCTTGTCGTCCATGATGTAGTAGAGGGCGAAGAGGTCGGCCCGCGACTCCTCGATCGGCGAGTGGTAGTTCTTGAGCGACTCCGCCCCGACGCCGGGCAGGAGCTGGCCCGAGCCGTGGCCGAGGACCTCGTGGAGGTCGGTGTGGATGTTCCCGGCCAGGGGGCCGTACATCCGGGCCCGTTCGAGGAGCTCCGCCGAGTAGGTGAACTCCGGACCGAACGGCGATTTGAGCGAGGACTGGTCGTAGGCGTAGGTGATGTTCTCGATGGTCACGGACTTCGAGCCGTAGCTCTTGCGGATCCAATTGGCGTTGGGCAGGTTGATGCCGATGGGCGTCGAGGGATAGCAGGCGCCGCCGAGCATGGCCGCGGTGATGACCTTGGCCGAGACGCCCTTGACTTCCTTCTTCTTGAATCGGGCGTCGACGGGCGAACGGTCCTCGAACCACTGGGCGTTGGCCGAGATCGCGTCGGCCCGTTTCGTCGCCGCCAGGTCCTTGAAGTTGACCAACGACTCCCAGCTGGCCTTCATCCCCAGCGGGTCGTCGTAGACCTCGATGAAGCCGTTGACGAAGTCGATGAGTGAAGCCGTATCGCCGACCCAGAGGACGTTGTAATCGTCGAATTTCTCGAGGTCGCCGGTCCGGTAGTGGGCGATGAGGGCCTCGATGACCTGCTTCTGCAGGTCGTTCTCGGCCACCCCGGCGGCCTTCTCCAGCCAGAAGACGATCTTGGCGATGGCCGGCCCGTAGAGGCCGTCGACCTTGGCCACCTCTTCGGCCACGCGGCCGTCCTTCTTGACGACGCGCGTGTTGAGGCCGTAGGAGACCGGCGTTTCGTCCTTCTCGTCGACGATCCCCTTGTAGTAGGCCTCGACCTCGGCCTGGGTGACGCCCTCATAGAAATTCACGGCCGAATTCGTGACCAGGTCTTTGGTCGAATCCTGAGAGACCTTCTTGGCGTCCACGGCCGGGTCGAAGAGGATGGGCCGCAGGAAGGCGACGAGGTCGTCGGCCGACTGGCCGTCGGCGAGCGGGAGAGGGACCCCCTCCGTGCCCTTGACCAAGGCGGCCAAGTATTCGGCGTCGAAGCCCGGCGCGAACTTGTCGTTGGAGTAGTGGTGATGGATGCCGTCGGCGAACCAGACCTGCTTGACGTAGGTCATGAACTCGCCCCAGCGGGGGTCGGTCCGGTCGCCCTTGTAGCCGGCGACGACGGCGTCGAGGGTATGGCGGATCTTGAGGTTGTGCCGGTAGTTCTGGTCGAAGAAGATGTCCCGGCCGCACAGGGCGGCCTCGCTGAGATAATACACCAGCTCCTTCTGCGCCGGCGTCAGGCCCTCGAAGCCGGGCACCTGATAGCGCAGGACCTGCAGGTCGGCGAACTGGTCGACTTTCCACTGGAACCCGGCGGCGGCCGCGGCCGGCGGCGGCCCCGGTTCCTTCTTCTTGCACCCGGCGGCCAGGCCGGCGAGGCCGATGCAAACGAGGACGAGCAGCGAGCTTTTCATGTTCATGGTCGACAACCTCTCGATGAAATTCCCGGCGTCCGGGACGCCGCGCGGTTATGATAAGCCATCGCCCGGTCCCTGTCCATCGCCCGGCGGGACGGCGGCCGCGCTCAGCGCGGCCACCCGCCGGTCGACGAGAGACTGGATCGGGGCCAGGATCAGGAGCCAGGCGTTGGCCACGACGATCGCGTAAAAGAAGAAGATCCCGGGCCTGAAAAGCAGAGCCGCGACGGCCAGGATCAGGATGTGGAGGGACAGCTCGAGCCCCTGCCAGGCCCGGAGCAGGACCGTGTTGAACCGGGCATAGATCCGGGGATCGAGCCGCCGCTCGTCCGGGGCGATCCGGGCCTGGATCCGGTGATAGCGGAGGGACGCCCCCAGGACGAAGCGCAGCAGGCGATGGCCGCCCTTGACCCGGAGGTCCTCGAGCGTCTCCTCGTGGTCCCGGATAGCGTCGAAGACCGAGGCCTTGACGCCCAGGGCCTGGAAGGCATAGCGGCTACGGAAATGATCCATGACGACGCAGTGCAGGGCCAGGGAGACGCCCGCCAGCGCGGTGAGCGGCCAGGGCCCGAGCGGAACGGCGATCCCGGCCCGGTCCAGGCCGGCGGCCAGGCCGATCATGACGAACATGCCGTTGGTATAGTCGATCGCGCCGTCGATGATCCTCCCGAAGGGCGTCCCCGACTTTTTCAGCCGGGCCAGCATCCCGTCGGTGCAGTCGAGGACCGCGGCCAGGAGGTAGAAGATCCCGCCCAAGGCGAAGCCGAGCCGGGTGCCCAGGGCGAAGGACAGGCCGCCGAGAAGCCCCATCGAGATCGAGGACAGGGAGACCTGATTGGGCGTCACGGGGTACTTCTTGAGGATCTGGACGAAGACGAAGGCGATCGGCCGGAAGAGCAGGAGGTCGGGCAAGCCCTCGATCGGCAGGGGCTTGAGCAGCGCCCGGTAGCGCGCGAGCAGGGATTCTTTCGCCATGGACGGACCTTTCGGGGTGATTCCAGCCGAATATATTGACCTGGGCGGCCCAAGTCAAGGCGACCGGGAGCCGGGGGGAAGAATTCCGGCCCGCTTGCGTCTATAATAAGGTAGTGAATTTTGTGTGGAGGTATTCATGAGAAAGAACGTTCTGGCCGTTGTCCTTGTCTTCGCCGCGATCATCGGCCTGCGGGCTCAGGGCCCGCCGCCGCAGCAGCAGATGAAGATCGAGGACGTGCAGAAAGCGCTGAGCCTGGTCGACAAGCCCGTGCCGGCGCCGGACAAGTTCAAGGC
>JAPKZE010000203.1 GCA_026393955.1 Candidatus Aminicenantota bacterium | reverse complement strand
CCCGAGACGTTCCGGGTCAGCCTGCGGTCCAAGGGCAGCGCCAATGCCGCCCGGGTGGCCGAACACTTCGGCGGCGGCGGGCACATCCATGCGTCCGGCTTCACCGTCTACGGGCCCTATGACCGCCTGATCAACGAAGTGCCGGCGAAAGTCGAAGACCTCCTCAACGCGGCCGCGGGCGGCCCCTCCGGACCGGCCCGCTGACGGGCGAAGCGGTGGCGACCGACGGCCTGCTCGTCATCGACAAGCCCGGCGGCCTCACCTCCCACGACGTCGTCCAGCGGGTGCGCAAGCTCCTCGGAACGCGCCGCGTCGGCCACGGGGGGACCCTGGACCCGGACGCGACGGGCGTCCTTCTCGTGGCCGTCGGCCAGGCTACGCGCTTCTTTCCCTTCCTCTCCAAAGAGAACAAGGTCTACGAGGGCCTGATCCGGCTGGGCTACGCGACCGACACCTCCCCGTTATTCCGCGAAGACTCTGGCCGGGAACCCGGTCTACCAGCTGGCCCGGGCCGACGAGGAGTTCACCCTCGCGCCGGTCGCGATCTCCGTCCCCAGGTTCTCCCCCGGCGAATATCACCCCCCCCTCCTCGCGTTCACGGCAGCCTGTTCGGCCGGGACCTATATCCGGTCCCTGGCCCATGACCTGGGTCAG
Source organism: Candidatus Aminicenantota bacterium (assembly GCA_026393955.1). GTDB lineage: Bacteria > Acidobacteriota > Aminicenantia > Aminicenantales > Saccharicenantaceae > RBG-16-66-30. The sequence goes on along the minus strand of JAPKZE010000203.1, from coordinate 4,586 downwards.
GCCCTCGGCTGCGGCGCCCATTTGGCGGCCCTCCGCCGGACCTCGGTCGGCCCGTACAAGCTGGCCGAAGCCGTAGCCCTCGCCCGCCTGGAGGAGGCGGCCGCGGCCAACCCCCTTGTCACGGACGGCGACGCAGTCCGTTTCCTCCGACCCCTGGAGAGCCTTCTCCCCCAAGTCCCGGCGGTCGTCGTCCGGCCGGAGGCGGAAGCCTACGTCAGGAACGGACGCCCGCTCGGGCCCGCCCAGTTGGCCACGCCCTTCCCGGCCCCCGCCGGAACGGGGGCGGACCCGGGTCTGGCCCGGCTCCTCTCGGAGGGCGGGGCTCTCCTGGCCCTGGCCCGCCCGACCCCCGACGGGACCGGCCTCCATCCCTTCCTCGTCATCGCCTGAACCTTTTTTGGCCCTTGAATTTTAGCCCGCGGTAAGGTAGAGTATCGGGGTTATGCGGCTCAATAAGAACCAGCTCGAGCATCTGGCCTCGGTGATCCTGCGCAACCTGGCCAAGGAAGGCAAGCTCATCGTCGAAGACAAGGGCCGGCTGCTCGACGAAGTGACGGGCATTCTCATGGACGAGTTCATGAAAGAGGACCGCCTCGATCAGGAGGTCCGGGAGCTGCTCAGCAAGCACATGGAGAAGATCCGCAAGGAGAACATCGAGTACCAGGCGATGTTCAAAGAGGTCAAGAAGAAGCTGGCCCGGGAAAAGGGGATCGTCCTGTGAGCAACCGCCTGTCCCGCGAGAAGATCAACTACCTCTCGCGCCAGATCCTCAACGTGCTCGAAAAGGACGATCAGGTCGATTTCCTGGACGACCCGAACGAGCTCCGGCTGGTCATCGTCAGGTCCATCGAAGAGGAAATGCGGCTCTACGAGGCCATCGACAAGAAGGCCATCGACAAGATCCAGTCCCAGAAAAAGGCCATCGAGGAAGGCTCCCGGGAGTGGGAGATCCTCTACCGCAAGTACTACAACGACGAGCTGGCCAAGCTGGGCAAGCTCTCCGGCTAGCCCTCCCCATAAACTCCTCTCCCCGCCGCTCCTCGCGGCATCACCCCTGCGCGCTCATGACTCACGCCCGTAACGATTCTCTGTTAAAGGGACAGGCAACATCCTTGGTGGCTGATCGGAGATATCCTGTTAGGGAAAGAAAAAGGGCCGGAGAGCTTGGCTCCCCGGCCCTTGTGAAGGCGTGTTGTCCGGTGCGCCTTAGAACAGGAACCTGACGCCGAGCCCGGACTTCCAGTTGTGATCGAACGACCGGCCGATCGGGGCGCGGAACTCCAGGAACATCTGGCCCTTGCTCGTCCACTTGTCGAAGATCTGGAAACCCGCCTGGACGGGCAGGTCGAGGCCCAACTTGTGGTTGTCGTCCGTGGCCTGGCTGGCCGAGGACACGCCGACGCCCGTGCCGACGAAGAAGCCCCCGAAGTGCCCGTTGATCAGCGCGTCGCCGGTGAAGACGATCTTCCAGGGCGAGCCCGAGAACGGGATGCTGCCGCCGCCGCTCAGGGTGAAGCTCCACTTGTCGGGCGTGATCCAGGTGAACAGCCCGACCCGCAGGAACCCGGCCAGCTGCTGGGTGGTATCGGTGAGGGACGGGACGCCGCCCACGCTCTCGGCGCCGGCGTGGAGGGCCAGCCCGCCCGCGACCGTCCAGAAGAGCTTCTTCTGGGTGACCTCGAAGGTCAGGCGGCACGGGTCGGAGGCCGGCGACTGGGCGCCGTCGTTGTCGAAAACGGTCGTGTTGATGGTGTAGGTCCCGGGCTTGGTGAAGACCTTCTCCCAGGTCCAGGGCTTCCGCGTCGTCACGCACGTGTCGATGACGTTCCCGCTCGCGTCGAGGAGCTCGAAGACGACCTTGGCGATCTCGCCGTCCGGGTCGCTCGATCCGGAGGCGTCGAACGTGATCGGCCGCCCGACGTAGTCCTCGCAGGGCATGCAGGACGTCCAGAGCTTGCAGATGGGCGGGAAGTTGATGGTCACCTTGGCGCTGCAGGCGCCGACCGAGGGCTTGTTGTCCATGCCGATGGCCAGGCCCTTGATGATGTATTCGCCGGGCTTGTCGAACTTGGTCTGCCACTTGGGGGACTGCGGGCCCAGCTCCTGGGTGGACAGCTTCTGGCCCTGGGCGTCGGTGATCTCGACGGTCATCAACCGGGCCTCGAGGGAGCCGCTCATATCGATGGTGATCGGGTCGTTGATGTTGGCCCGGGCCGGGGTGACGACGAGGTTGCAGATGGCCGGCCGGATGAGGTCGACGACCTTGGTCCCGAGGGCGATGTTGCCGCAGCCCTTGGGGATGATGATCTCGTACTGCTTCCAGTCCTTCTTGACGGGCACGATGAACACCGGCAGGGCCTCCTTGCCGGCCCACTCGATGTTCCGGGCGACCTTGACCTGGTTGTGCGACTTGAACAGCATCCAGGGCAGCGTGGTGCCGACCGGCAGGGTCGTATCCGTCCACTCGGCGGTCTTCATCTGCTCCATGAACGGCTCATAGAGCTCGGCGTTGCCGGCCAGCTCGAAGCCGGTCTTGACATCGGCAGCGTGGGCTTCGAAAAGCCCCTTCATGGTCGCCGGAGTGGGCTCCTGGCCCTTGATCGTACCGAAGGTATAAAGCCCGATCCGTTTGAGCTTTGTGGTCTGGGCAAAGGACATCGCCGTGAAGACGACGAGCGCCATCGCGACGAAGAGAATAACAGACTTGCGCAACTTCATAAGAATCCTCCTCTGAAATTTACAGAAAAACACAACTCCAAGGCAAATTTATAATAAAAACGGGCCTATTTGTCAAGCCAAATCAACGGGTTCCCCCGGCAGAGGGTCAGGCGTCCAGGAAGGCCCGGACGATACCGCGGATCAGCCCGGAGTCCCGGGGGGGCTGCGCCTGGGCCTCGAGGAGGGCCTCCCGGCCCTTGAAACCGCGGCCGATGAGGTCGCGGATGAACTGCTGCCCGGTCGGAACATCGATCTCCGGGTGGCACTGCAGGCCCCAGACAGGCTTGTCCCCCACCCTGAAGGCCTGGACGGCGCAACCTTCGCTCGAAGCCAGGACCCCGAACCCGGCCGGCAGGTCGAAAACCTCGTCATAATGGCTGGAGAAGGTGAAGGCCGACGTGCCCGCCGGACCGAGGAGAGCGCTCGACCTCTCCAAACGGATCGGGATCCATCCGATCTCGGGCCGCGCGGCCCGGCGGACGTGGCCGTCTCCGGCCAGGGCGAAGGCGATGAGCTGGTGTCCCCAGCAGCTGCCCAGGACCGCGGGCCCGGCCGCGACCGCCTCCCGGACCATGGCCGCCTCGGCGTCGACCCAGGGCTCGCGCTCGAGGATGGAGGCTTCGGAACCGGTCAGGATGATGTGGCTGAACGCGGCGGGATCGGGCAGGCTCCCCTCCCGGGCCGTGAACGCCTGCCAGGGCACGTCGAGGTGCCGGCTCCAGTGTTCGACGGGCCGGTAGATCTCCGGGATGACGGAGTTGTCGACGATGGCCCCCGCGATCCGCTTCGTGGCCGTCATGGTCCGCTCCTGGGTCCCTCTGGAATGGATTATAGGGACCGGCCTGAAAAACACAAGCCCGATTTGTTGCGCCGGGCCCGATTCTGGTATAATGCCGGTCCGTCAGGAGAACGAACGTGACACATCTGAGCGAAGATACCGAACTGACCGTCACGACACCGGACGAGCCCGGAATCTTCGGCCGCGTCCTGGGGACCCTGGCCAACGCCGGTGTCAACGTCAAGGCCCTCTATGTCTATTCCGAGGAAGGTCAGGGGCACTTCCATCTCGTCACTTCGGACTCCAAGAAAGCCGAAACGGCCCTGAGGACTCTGGGCTATAAGGTCAAGGCCAAGAAGGTCGTCACCGTTCTAGTCACGGACCGGATCGGCGCCGGGGCCGAGATCGGGGCCCTGCTCGGCAACGCCGTCATCGACATCCGCTACTCCTACGGCTCCTCGGCCGGCGAGGGCAAGACCCTGCTCGTCTTCCACACGAGCAACAACCGCCGGGCCGTCGACACCCTGAAATAAGGCGGCCGTGAATTCCGTTGACAAGACCCGGGAGTTGTCCTAGAATAAATTCCTTAGAGTTGTGCCAAGGAGGCCATCATGTCAAAAGCCGAGCCAAACGTCGTTCCGCTCTGCGACGTGCTTCTCGTTCTTCTCATCATCTTCATGGTCATCACGCCCCTCGTTCAGAAAGGCATAGATGTCAAGCTGCCCGAAACGTCCGACTCCTCGAGCGGCGGCGGCCAGCCCACCGGGCTCATCGTTCTGACTCTCCAGGCTGAAAACGCCGTCGAGATCAACGGCATCAAGTACGAGCTCCGCGGCCTGCTCGAAGAGCTCCGCCGGCTCTACAGCACCCGGCAGGACAAGACCATCTTCATCCGCGCCCTGGCCAAGCTGCCCTTCGCCAAGGTCATGGAGATCATCGACATCGCCCGCGGCGCCGGCGTCGAGACGCTGGCCCTGATCCCGGAATACATCGAGAACTAGACCCCGGCGGGTTCGCGCGGGGCGGCCGTGATCAAATCGTTTCTCTTCATCATCGTTGTCCTTCTCTCGCTGCTCGGAACTCCGTCTTA
>JAPKZE010000317.1 GCA_026393955.1 Candidatus Aminicenantota bacterium | reverse complement strand
CGGGCGTTGACCTCGATGATGCGGTAGTCGCCGTCGCGGGGATTGAGGGCGTACTGGATGTTGCACTCGCCGACGATGCCGAGGTGGCGGATGGCCTTGAGGGCGATGGCCCGGAGGCGGTGGTACTCCTCGTTCGTCAGCGTCTGCGACGGGGCGATGACGATGCTCTCCCCGGTGTGGATGCCCATCGGATCGAAGTTCTCCATGTTGCAGACCGCGATGCAGTTGTCGGCCCGGTCCCGGACGACTTCGTACTCGATCTCCTTCCAGCCGTCGAGGTATTCCTCGATGAGGACCTGGGGCGCGGCGGTGAAGGCGCGGCGCAGGGCTTCCCTCAGCTCCCGCGGCGAGTAGGCGATGCCGCTGCCCTTGCCTCCGAGGGCGTAGGCGACCCGGGTCATGACCGGGTAGCCGATCGTCCCGGCCGCCCGCAGCCCGGCTTCGACCGTCCGGACGGCGATGCCCCGGGGCGTCTTGAGGCCGGCCTGGGCCAGGGCCCGGTTGAAGAGCTTGCGGTCCTCGGTCTTTTCGACGGCCTCCATCGGTGTCCCGAGGACGGGCAGCCCGGCCTCGGCCAGGGCGCCGCTTTTCCACAGGGCGATGCCGCAGTTGAGAGCCGTCTGGCCGCCGAACGAGAGCAGGAGCCCCTGGGGCTTCTCCCGGGCGATGACCTTCCGCACGAAGTAGGGGGTGACCGGAAGGAAATAGACCCGGTCGGCCATGCCCTCGGAGGTCTGGATCGTGGCGATGTTGGGATTGATCAGGACGACCTCGAGCCCCTCCTCCTTGAGGGCCTTGATGGCCTGGCTGCCGGAATAATCGAACTCGCCGGCCTCCCCGATCTTGAGCGCCCCGCTCCCGAGGAGAAGGATCTTTTTCGGCTTCTTCATCCGGCGGCCTCGAGGAAGGTGTCGAAGAGGAACTCGGTGTCGGTGGGGCCCGGGCAGGCCTCGGGGTGGAACTGGACGCCGAACACGGGCCGGCGGACGTGACGGATGCCCTCGTTCGTGCCGTCGTTGGCGTTGCGGAACCAGGCGGCCCAGCCGCGCGGCAGGCTGGCCGTATCCACGGCGAAGCCGTGGTTCTGGCTGGTGATGTAGCAGCGCTCGGTGCCCTCTTCGAGGCAGGGCTGGTTCTGGCTGCGGTGGCCGAACTTGAGCTTGTAGGTCGCCCCGCCGGCGGCCAGGGCCAGGACCTGGTTGCCGAGGCAGATCCCGAAGAGGGGAACGCCGGCCGCGAGGAGCCGGCGGACCGCGGCCACCGTGGCCGCCGCCTGCCGCGGATCGCCCGGGCCATTGGAGATGACGACGCCCCGCGGCGAGAAGGACAGGATGCGTCCGGCGTCGGTGTCGGCCGGGACGCGGACGACGGCGACCCCCCGGCGGACGAGGGCCCGGATGATGTTCAGCTTGACGCCGCAGTCGATGACGACGACCGTCCGCGCCGCCCCGGGATTGTAGATGCGGATCTCGGGCGTCGTGACCTCGGCGACGAGGTCGCGGGCGTTGGGGTCGGCGACCTCGCGGGCCTCCCGGCGCAGGCGGGCGGGGCTTTGCGGCCCGTCGCCGGCGGCCAGGAGCCCGGTCATGACGCCGTGGACGCGGAGCTTCTTCGTCAGGGCCCGGGTGTCGATCCCGGCGATCCCCGGGACGCCGTTCTCCCGGAGCCAGTCGTCGAGGGTCTTCCGGGACGTGACGTGGGAGGGCCGGGCACACAGCTCCGAGACGACATAGCCGGCGATCTGGGGCCGGTCCGACTCGAAATGGGCCGGGTCGACGCCGTAGTTGCCGATGAGCGGGTAGGTCTGGCAGAGGATCTGGCCGCGATAGGACGGGTCGGTGATGCTCTCCGGATAGCCGACGATCCCGGTATTGAAAACGACTTCCCCCCCGGTCCGGGCGACCGCGCCGAAGCCTACGCCTTCGAGGACGGTTCCGTCCGCGAGAGCCAGAGCCGCTCTACGAATGGGGTCAGCCTCCGTTCCATTTTCGGAGGAGTATAGCACAAGGCCCCGAACGGCTCAAGAATCTCCGATGAGGCCATTTCACCCCTTGATTCATCCGAGGGGAGCATGCTATTTTCATCGGGGAAGAGGAAGATGGCGCCAGGGTCGAGCCCTGCGAGGTGAACCATGCCTGCCGACGACGGCGACGCGACGCCCGGGACGACGGACCGGTCCGCCGGTCCCGCCGCCCTGCCCGCCGACAAGGACGAGCTGATCCGGTCGATGACCCGGGCCCTGCGCGTGGCCTTCAAAATGGCCTCGATGTACAACGCCGAGCATCCGGCCTTCAAGAGCAGCGTCAACGAGCTCCTGGCCAAGCTCGAGGCCCTTTTCGTCACCATCAATCCCCTCTCCATCGGCTTCTCGCCCCACGCCCTGCTCATCGACGGCCGCTTCTGGGAGGGCGAGCGGACGTACATGGACCTGGCCCAGCTCTTCCACTTCCGCAAGATCAAGCGCCTGGAGATCCGCCCGGGCGTCCCCCAGGCCGAGTTCATGCGCTTCGCCTCCAAGATCATGCTGCCGGTCAAGCTGTTCATCAGGGAGGGCGGCGCCCAGGCCATCATGAAGCGAGAGGCCATCGTCCACATCGCCGTCGACACGCTCGACTATTCCGTCCTCCTCCAGGGGGAGGGCGAGGAGATCAAGGACATCTGGCCCTACCTCCTCATGGAGGCCGTCGAGGAGGACGACCACGCCAAGTTCGAGGACCTGGCCGGCTCGTTCGGCAAGGTCGTCGGCAAGTTCAACACCGAGGACCTCATCCAGAACGAGGAGCTGCACAAGAACTTCACCAAGTTCTTCCACTATCTCAAGACGACCTCCGAGGAGAAGTACCGGACCGCCGCCAAGCAGCTCCTGAAGACCGTCGTCTCGGCCCGCAAGACGCCGACGGAGTCGAAGTTCGAGAACCTCAAGCTCCTCATCGCCGACCTGAACGAGGAGGACCTGGCCTCGACGCTCTGGGAGGAGATCATCGGCAACGACAAGTTCGACTCCCTGAGCTTCAGCATCTTCTCCCGGATCATCGACAAGGAGAGGCACAAGAAGATCTCGACCTCGCTCCACGCCCTCTTCCACGGCGACGATCCGCAGAACCGCAAGGCCGAGACCGAATCGAAGATCCGCGTCCTGCTGTCGGGCGTTTCTTCCCAGCTCCACTCCGAGATCTACCGCCAGACCCTGTCCAATCTCCTCGGCGAGATCTCCTTCGAACAGAGGCTGACCCTGGACCGCCAGCTCCTCCAGCGGAACTACCGCTTCCTCCTCCTGACCCTGCTGGCCCAGGAGGCCCAGAAGGAGCCGGCCGTCGCCGGGCTGGGGCGGATCGCCGAAGAGTGGGATCGGGTCGTCCAGGAGGAGGATTTCGAGTTCCTGCTCGCCTTCGACGAGGTTCTGGAGGCCCGGTCGGCGGACCTCCTCGGCGAGCCGGCCTTCGAAGAGGCCCGCAAGTCGCTGGCCGGGCACGTCGAGGGCTGCATCCTGCGCGGCGAGGCCCGGCCGGAGCTCGACGCGTTCATCGACCGGTTCGGCCGGAGCCTTCACGGCTGGGAGGCTTACGCGGCCACTATATTCAAAGACCGGATCGTCTCGTCCCACCTTCTCCGGGCCGGTTTCCGCTTCTTCCCGGACCACGGCCAAGACCTCCGGACCCTGGTCAAGAAGAAGGCGTCGGACAGCGAGCTCCTGGGCCGGATCGCCGACGCGCTCAAGCTCATCGACTCGCCCGAGTCCCTCGATCTCCTGAAGAAGATCTTCGAGGCCGGCGACACGGCCGTCCAGGTCAAGGTCCTCCAGGCCATGCAGAACCTCATGGAATACGACGAGGCCTTCCTCTTCCCGGTCCTGGAGAAGAAGAACGAGCTCATCCAGGCCGAGGCCCTGATCCTGCTCATGCGCCACGAGCGCACCAAGCACGTCGCCTTCACCAAGCTCTTCGGCCTGGCCTCGCCCTACGGCATCCGGAACAAGACGCTCCTCCGCAACCTCGGCATCGTCGGCCGCTACGGCCTGCGCGAGGCCGCCCCCTACGTCGCCCCGCTGGTCGAGCGGAAGGATTTCTGGAACCGCAAGGTCCGGCAGGCGGCCGAGCGCCTCATGGAGTCGTGGCATTTGGAGGCCTGGCGTGAGGGATAAGATCAAGATCTGCTTCATCTACCTGATGAACGCCATCCAGGCCGGCAAGATCTACACCGGCGACCACCCCAAGTTCCGGGAGTACCTCAACCGCCTCTACGGGGTCGTCCAGGAGATCCTGGAGGACCGCAAGGAGCTCGTCCTGGGCATCATCGGCGGCGAGGCGGCCTGGGAGGACGAGATCTTCTTCCACCTGCGCGGCAAGCTCGGCCTGCTCATCGACTTCCTGGAGAAGAACGGCGTCGAGCGGATCATCTTCCAGCAGGGCCTGCGCCCGGAGGAGCTGCGCGAGTTCATCATCTTCCTGACCCGGGTCAAGCGCCAGGAGAAGATCAGCGAGCAGGAATACTTCAGCCTCCACGGCATCCAGAACATCCGGGCCGGCAAGCTCCGGACCATGGTCCGGGGGGACTCCGTCGCGGCGGAGGCCGAGGAGACGCGGACGCGCTACGCCAGCTCCGTCCAGACGGTCTCCCACGCCCTCAACGTCGTCCTGGAGAAAGAGGAGGTCGACTACCTCGACCTGCGCTTCAACATCCTGGGCATCATGGAGGATTTCGTCGGCCGCCACCAGGAGCTGCTCAATCTCGTCTCGGTCAAGCGGCGCGACCTGGTGACGTTCGTCCACCTCCTCAACGTCACGCTTCTGGCCATGTTCTTCGGCTCGAAGCTGCAGTTCGCCAAGGACGACGTCCTCGACCTGGGCATCGCCGCGCTCTACCACGACGTCGGGAAGCTCTACATCTCGCTCAAGGTCATCCAGAAGGAGTCGAAGCTTTCGGAGGGCGAGTTCCTCCAGGTCCGCAACCACCCCCTCCTCGGGGCCCGGATCCTGGAGGGCTACAAGGACGCCCTGGGCATCCTGCCGATCGTCGTCTGCTACGAGCACCACCTGCGCCACGACCTGTCCGGTTATCCGAAGTCGCCGTACGCCCGCAAGCCCCACCTGGCCTCGATGATGGTCTCCATCTGCGACGTCTACGATGCCCTGGCCCTCAAGCGCTCCTATAAGAAGGATTACCCGCCGGAGAAGATCTACGAGCTGATGATGCTCGAGAAAGGCAAGATCTTCGAGCCCCAGCTGCTGGACAAGTTCTTCCATTTCATGGGCGTCTGGCCCATCGGGACGCTCATCGAGATGAGCGACGGACGGGTCGGCATCGTCCGGGCCCAGAGCGAGGCCGACATCGACCGGCCGTCCGTCCAGATCTTGGCTCCGGAGAACGCCGGAGAGGTCGTCGACCTGGCCCGGCAACCGGAGGTCCGCATCCTCCGCACGCTGAATCCCCAGGCCGACGGGGCCGGGTACCTGCCCCTGATCGGCATCCCCGAGCCCGCAGCCGGCCCGGAAGCCGGCGAAGACGAGGCTGAGGACGACGAGGCGGACCTCGAATAAAAGGAGCCCGAACATGTGCGGCATCATCGGTTGCGCCGGCGTCAGGGACACCGTCCCCGGCCTCATCGAGGGCCTGAGGCGGCTCGAATACCGGGGCTACGACTCGGCCGGGATCGCCGTCCTCAACGGCGACGGGCTCGAACGGCGGCGGGTCAAGGGCAAGGTCCGCGACCTGGCCGAGGAGGTCCGCCGGCACCCGATCAGAGGGACCTGCGGCATCGGGCACACCCGCTGGGCCACCCACGGCCGCCCCAGCGAGGACAATGCCCATCCGCACACCGACTGCAGCGGGACGATCGCCCTCCTCCACAACGGCATCGTCGAGAACTACTGGTCCCTCAAGGAGAAGCTGCTCGCCGAGGGCCACGTCTTCAAGACCGAGACGGACACTTAGGTCATCGTCCACCTCGTCGAAAAGCACTTCCGGGGCTCCCTCGAGGAGGCTCTCCGCGCCGCCGTCAAAGAGCTCGAAGGGGCCTTCGCGGTGGCCTGCATCTCGTCGCGCGACCCGGGCAAGATCGTCGCCGCCCGCAACGGCCCGGGGCCGGTCGTCGTCGGCTTCGGCTCCGGCGAGTCCTACCTGTCGTCGGACATCACGCCGCTCCTCGCCCATACCCGGCGCGTCGCCTATCTGGGCGAAGGCGAGATCGCCGTCCTGACGGCCCCGGAGATCCGCTTCTCCACCTTCGCGGGGGCCCCGGTCGAGAAGGCCGTCGACACGCTGGACTGGGAGCCGGCCATGATCGAAAAGCGCGGCTTCGCCCACTTCATGGCCAAGGAGATCTTCGAGCAGGCCGACGTCGTCCGGGACACGCTCAAGAGCCGGGTGTCGCTCGACTCCGGACGGGTCTTCCTCGACGACCTCGGGATCGCTCCCGATGTCTTCCGCGAGGTCTCGCGCGTCGTCCTCATCGCCTGCGGCACCTCCTACCCCGCCGGCCTCGTCGGGAAGTACCTCCTGGAAACGCTGGGCCGGGTCCCCGTCGAGGTCGAATACGCTTCGGAGCTCCGCTCGCGCGACTTCGTCATGGACCGCGGGACGCTCGTCCTCGGCATCTCCCAATCGGGCGAAACGGCCGACACCCTGACCGCCCTTCGCCTGGCCCGGGAGAAGGCCCGGGCCGTCCTGGCCGTCACCAACAATCCGAGATCCTCGATGGCCCGGGACGCGGACGGCGTCCTCGACCTCCACGCCGGGCCGGAGATCGGCGTCGCCGCGACCAAGACGTTCGTCGGCCAGTTGGCGGCCCTGTCCCTCTTCGCCCTGGCCTTCGCCCAGGCCCGCGGCGCGCTTTCGGACGAGGACAGCCTGGCCCTCGTCCAGGAGCTCCAACGCGTGCCTCTCAAGATGGACCGGGTCCTCGGCGGAGCCGCCGCGGTCGAGCGGGCCGCCCGCCGCTTCCTCGGCTGCGAGCACTACCTCTTCCTCGGCCGCTGGATCAACTTCCCCATCGCCCTCGAAGGGGCCCTGAAGCTCAAGGAGATCTCCTACACCCACGCCGAGGGCTACGCCGGCGGCGAGATGAAGCACGGGCCCATCGCCCTCATCGACGAGGGCATGACCACGCTGGCCATCGTCCCGCGCGACCGCGTCTACGACAAGATGCTGTCCAACATCGCCGAGGTCAAGGCCCGCAGCGGCCGCATCCTGGCCGTCGCCTTCGAGGGCGACGAGAGGGCCCGGGCCTCGGCCGAAGAGGTCTTCGCCATCCCCGAGACGCACCAGCTCTTCACGCCGTTCCTGACCGTGCTGCCCCTGCAGCTGTTCGCCTATCATTCGGCCGCCGCCAAGGGGTTCGACGTCGACCAGCCGCGCAACCTGGCCAAGAGCGTCACCGTCGAATGATCCAGGCTTGATGGAAACGAGCGAGCTGGAGTATTCTTGATGCACGAGGAGATACCGATGAACGCATGCAGCATCCGGCGCCGCGGCGCCCTTCTGGCCGTCGCGGCCCTCCTGTTGGCCGCCGGCGCACCGGCCCAGGGGCAGAAGCCCCGGGCGGTCTTTAAGGCGACCTCCCACGACTTCGGGAAGGTCAAGCAGGGCGACGTCGTCAGCCACGAGTTCGTCTTCAAGAACGACGGCGGCGCCATGCTCGTCGTCGAACGGGTCGAGACGACCTACGGCTGTACGGCCGCCCTCGTGTCCGAGAAGAGGGTCGGCCCCGGCCAGGAAGGCAAGATCAAGACGACCTTCGATACCCGCGGCTATTCAGGACGCCTGTCCCGCTATATCTATCTCATTTCCAACGACGGCGAGAATCCCCGGCGCGAGCTCAGTCTCGTCGCCGATATCGAGATCCCGCCTTCGGCCCGCATCGATGTCGACCGCTACAACGTCGACATGGGCCTCGTCCTCGAGGGCGAGACGCCCGCGGCCAGGATCCTCATCCGCAGCGCCGGCGAGCGCGAGCTCAAGGTCGAGATGGCCCACGAGAACGTCCAGTTCTTCTCGGGCGGCAAGCCCCTGCCCTCGCCGTTCTATCTCCCGGCGGGGGAGTCGCGCGAGGTCGAGCTCCGTTTCCCGGCCCAGGCCAAGACCGGGGTCCTGCGCGACTACGTCCTGGTCAAGTCGAACGACCCGGTCCGCTCGACGCTCTCGATCTACGTCAGCCGCTACGTCATCTCCAAGCAGGAGCTCAAGGACCTGTTCGAACGGTACAAGTCGGTCCTCAAGGACCCGGATTAGGAGGGGACGGACCCCCGGAGGCCCGGCGTCCGGGGCGAGACGAGACATGGTCCGCATGCTCACGGTCAAGGCCCAGCCGCGCGCCAAGGCGCCGGGCGTCGAGGAGCTCGGACCGGACCGGTTCCGCGTCCGCGTCCGGGCCGCCCCGGACAAGGGCCGGGCCAACGCGGAGATCATCGAGCGCCTGGCCGCCCACCTGGGCGTTCCCCCATCGCGTCTGACGATCGTCCGCGGCGCGACCTCCTCCCAAAAGCTGTTCCGGCTCGAGACATGAGCGTCGAGGGGGAAGAACATGACCGCGTATAACCTCGTCAGCTTCGCCGGCATCTTCGTCCTGGCCGGCCTGGCCTGGCTGTGCTCCTCGGACCGTAAGGTCGTCAACGCCCGCGTCCTCTTCTGGGGCGTCGGGCTTCAGCTCGTCGTGGCCTTCTTCATCTTCGTCGTTCCGGCCGGGGCCCGGGTCTTCCTCTGGGTGAACGATGCGGTCATGGCGGTCCTCGGGCCAGCTACCGCCGGCGTGAGGTTCGTCTTCGGCCGGCTGGCCCTCCCGCCGGGCGCCGTGAACCAAGCCGGCGAGACCTCCCTCGGCTACTTCCTGGCCTTCCAGGGGCTGCCGACCATCATCTTCTTCGCCGCCCTGCTCGGGGCCCTGTACCATCTCGGCGTCATGCCGTTCGTCGTCCGGCTGTTCGCCCGGGTCTTCACCCGGACGATGCGGATCAGCGGGGCGGAGGCGCTGTCGGTCTCGGCCAACATCTTCGTCGGCGTCGAGTCGGCCCTGGTCGTCCGGCCCCACTTGAAGGACATGACCCGGTCGGAGCTCGGGACCATCATCACGGCCGGCATGGGGACCGTCGCCTCGACCGTTCTGGCGATGTACGTCCTGATGCTCCAGAAGCAGATCCCGACGATCGCCGGCCATCTTGTCTCGGCCTCGTTCATCTCCGCCCCGGCCTGCGTCGTCATGGCCAAGCTCCTCATGCCCGAGACCGAAAAGCCCCTGACCCTCGGCCTGGACGTCAAGCCCCACTACGAGCGCGAGGACAACCTCATCATGGCCGTCATCAACGGCGCGGGCGAAGGGCTGAAGCTGCTCGGCGGCATCGTCACGCTGCTCATCGCCTTCCTGGGCCTTCTCGCCCTGGTCAACCTCGGCCTGGGCTGGGCCGGCGGCCTCGTCAACGGGCTGTTCGGCTGGCACGTCGAATGGTCCCTCGAGGTCCTGCTCGGCTACCTCTTCTATCCCGTGACCTTGGCCATGGGCGTGCCGCCCTCGGACGCCCTCCCGGTGGCCAAGATCCTCGGCGACCGGACCATCCTGACAGAGGTCTTTTCCTACGGCCGCCTGGCCGAGCTCATGTCCAGCGGGGTCCTGCGCGACCCGCGGTCGGCCATCATCGCCTCTTATGCCCTCTGCGGCTTCGCCCACGTCGCCTCCCTGGCCATCTTCATCGGGGGGACGGGCGCGCTCGTCCCGACCCGGCTCAAGGACATCTCCCGGCTTGGCTTCCGGGCCCTCCTCGCCGCGACCCTGGCCTGCCTGATGACGGGCGCCGTGGCAGGGACTTTCTACACCGGCTCGTCCGTGCTCTTCGGGCGCTGAGGCCTCTTCCGGCGGATTCCGTTCAGTTATCTTTTTCAAGATATTTCGCAGAAGTCCGTCTCCGAGTCGCTCCGACGGACTTCTGCCCTGCGCTCCCCGGCCCCCGGCGGCGGGAAGCGGACACTTGGGAGCGACCCGGCAGAATCGGGGCTGAGCACTCGAAGCCGCGATTCTGCGAAATA
>JAPKZE010000095.1 GCA_026393955.1 Candidatus Aminicenantota bacterium | reverse complement strand
GATCGCGCTCACCGCCTTGGTTGCCGTCGGACTCCCGGCGGCCCCCCAAACGGCCTCCGGGAAGGCGGAGACGCTATCCTATTTCACGAAGCTCTGGCAGCTCGACGAGCAGGCCCGCACCGGCCGGCCCTGGGTCACCTTCCACCGGTCCAATTACGCCCTGGCCTTCTCCTACAACTTCTGGCCCAACCCCGAGCCCTTGCAGGAAGTCGACCCGGCGAAGACCCTGGTCAAGCCCGAGGTCACGTTCCAGCTGAGCTTCAAGGCCAAGCTCTGGCAGGACGTCTTCGGCAAGAAGATCGACCTCTGGTTCGCCTACACCCAGCGGTCCTTCTGGCAGCTTTACAATTTCGCCGACAGCTCGCCCTTCCGGGAGACGAACTACGAGCCCGAGGTCCTGCTCAACTTCCGGACCAACTTCGGCTTCCTCGGATTGAAGACCCGCTTCATCCAGGTCGGCTTGAACCACCAGTCGAACGGCCAGTCGGAGCCCCTGTCCCGGAGCTGGAACCGGCTGGTGGCCAACGTCGGCCTCGAGCGGGGCAGCTTCTCGCTCCTCCTGAAAGGCTGGTACCACTTCCCGGAAAGCCCCGAGGTGGACGACAATCCCGGGATCAATTCGTACATGGGCTACGGGGAGGTCTGGGGCTACTATTTCATCAAATCCCACCGGCTGGGCCTCATGCTCCGCAATAATCTGGACTTTGACGAGAATCACGGCGCCATCCAGCTCGAGTGGAGCTTTCCGCTCTTCGCCCAGATGGCCGGCTACGTCCAGTACTACCTCGGCTACGGCGAGTGCCTGCTCGACTACGACCACCGCGTCAACCGGATCGGGATCGGCTTCATCTTCGCCGATTGGAAGTAACGGCTATTTTCCGTTCTTCTCGAGGCTCCGGTAGACGAGCTCCAGCCATTGGGCCGGCTTCAGGAAGCCTTTGGCCCAGGCCTCCAGGTCCGGGGGCAAGCCCGCAGCCTTGATCTCGTCGAGGGTCTTGCCCGCCTTCATCTGTTTCCGGACGAGGTCGGCCGAAGAGACGAGCATGCCGCGGAAGGCCCTGAGCTCGGCTACACCGGCGAGCGGGCCGTGGCCGGGGATGATCTTCGCGTCCGCCGGCAGGCCGGCCAGGACCGTGTCCAGGTCGCGGACCCAGTTGTCGATGTCGCCGCCGTTGGCCACGTCGAGGAAGGGGAACATGCCGTTGAAGAACATGTCGCCCATGTGGACGACCTTCAGCCCGTCGATGAAGACGACCGTGTCCCCGTCCGTGTGGGCGCGGGGAAAATGGACCAGCCGGATGGCCTGGCCGCCGGCATACAGCGTCAATGTGTCGGAAAAGGTGATCGCGGGGAGGGCCGACGCCGGAAGGGCTCTGATCGTGCCGCCCATGAGGGACTGGTCCTTGGCTACGAGCGCCCGGACGTTCTCGTGAGAGAGGATGACCGCGGTGGGCCCGAACGCCTTGTTCCCGTCCGTGTGGTCGGAGTGCCAGTGGGTGTTCACCAGGAAGCGGACGCGGTCGCCGCCGGGAAGCGCCTTGACGGCGTCCCGGATCCCGGCCGCCGCGCGCTCGAACATGGCGTCGATCATGACCAGCCCGGCCTCGTCGGCCACGATGCCGATGTTGCCGCCTCCGCCCTGGACCATGTAGACCGGCCCGGCGACCGGGATGAGCTCGATCTTCGGCGGGGCCTGCTGGGCTTGGGTGAAAAGAGCCAGGCAGGGGACCAGGGTCAGGATGTCGAGGACTTTTCTTCTCATTTCGGACTCTCCTTTAGATCGAGAGGGACAGTTCCTATCGGGCGCCGATCACGTCTTTGAGTCCCTGAATATTGGCGGCGGCGACCTGCTCGCCCTTCAAGGCGATCCGTCCGGGTTCGGCAAAGCTCAGCAACCCCAGGTCGACGGGGATCCTCAGCACAAAGTCGGCGTGGCGCGCTCTTTCCTCGAACGCCGCCGCGGTGGCCACCTCGACCGTCCTCTGGATGATCTGGAAGGTGCTCTTGAGCTTTTCCCGGGGCAGTCTCTTCAGCGGCCGGTGGACGTCGACGAGGACGGCGACCTCGGCTCCCGCCGCCCGGGCCGCCTCGACGGGGGCGTTGTTGAGGACGCCGCCGTCGAGAAGGAGCATTCCGCCCATCCGGACGGGTTCGAAGACGAGGGGCACCGACATGGTCGCCCTGAGGGCCCGGCTGAGCCGGCCCCGGGTGAACAGCACCTCCCGCCCGGAGACGAGGTCGACGGCGTTGCAGACGAACTTGACCGTCAGGTCCTCGATGCGGACAGGGCCGACGCACTTCTTCAGAAAGGCCTCGATCGCGTCGCCCTTGTCCCCGCTGATCCTGCTGATGACCCGGTGCTTGTAGTCGGCCAGCAGAAGGTCCTCGAACAGGTTCCGCGGCCGCTTTTTGAGGAGGCCGG
>JAPKZE010000467.1 GCA_026393955.1 Candidatus Aminicenantota bacterium | reverse complement strand
AGATCGTCTCGATGATCGAGGAGCTCCAGGCCTTGGCGCCGGTCGAGAAAGAGGCGACGATCGTAGAGCTCGATGCCGGTCTCTACGCGAAAGTCAAGGCCGAGATCCACGACCAAGTGGTGAAACTCAAGACGATTGCCGGCAAGCAGGAGCGGAACAACGCCGTCAACGCGTTGTTTGACGAGGTCCGCGCCCGTTACGTCGGGGCGGACGAATCGAAGTCCGCCGTGGACGCGAACATGCTCAACCGCGTGCTGGACAAGATCGAGGAGGAAGTGGTCCGCAAAATGATCCTCGACGGCAAGAGGCCCGATGGGCGCGGCGAGGCGGATGTCCGTCCGATCTCCTGCGACATCGGCCTGCTTCCCAGAACGCACGGCTCGGCTCTGTTTTCCCGGGGTGAGACGCAGGCGTTGGTCAGCGTGACGCTGGGCACGATCCGGGACGCCCAGATCATTGATGGCCTTCAGGAAGAATACGCTCAGAGCTTCAGCTACCACTACAATTTCCCGCCGTATGCGGTGGGAGAGGTCAAGCCGATGCGCGGGCCCGGCCGGCGCGAGATCGGTCACGGTGCCTTGGCCGAGCGGGCGCTCGACGGGGATTTCCGTCGGCCTGATCAGCGGGGACAACGGGCGTTATAAGCTGATTACCGATATCCTTGGCGAGGAAGACCATTTCGGCGACATGGACTTCAAGGTCGCCGGCACGACGACCGGCATTACCGCCATCCAGCTCGACATCAAGGCGATGGGGCTTCCGCACAAGATCATGGTGGAAGCGCTGGAGCGAGCGAGAACGGCCCGGCTCAAGATCCTGGAGGTCATGAACAAGACCATCAGTGCGCCTCGGGCGGAGCTGAGCAAGTATGCCCCGAAGCTGATTAGCATGGAGATCGATCCCGAATACATCGGGAAAATCATCGGGCCGGCGGGCAAGATGATCAAGAGCCTCCAGGAACAGACGGATACGACGATCGAGATCGAAGAGGACGGCACCATCTACATCAGTTGCACGGATGGCGACGGCCATCTCAAGGCCAAGGAAATGATTGAGGCGATGACCCAGCCGCCGGAGATCGGCCGGCTGTACAAAGAGGCCAAGGTGGTTTCCGTCAAGGACTTCGGTTGCTTCGTCGAGATCATTCCGGGCGTGGAAGGACTGTGCCACGTCAGCGAGTTGAGCGAGAACTACGTCAAGCAGGTCGAGGACGTCTGCAAGATGGGGGACGTCATCCCGGTCAAGTTGCTGTTGATCGATGAGCAAGGCCGCTACAAGCTGTCGCGCAAGGCCGCTCTGGCCGAGATGGGCATCAAGGAAGAGCCGAGAGAGGGCCAGGGAGAAGAGCGCAAAGACGACCGAAGAGAAGGCCGGAGAGACGATCGAAGGCCCCGACGCAACGATAGGCGGTAGGCGATGGGTCTCTAACCGGGCGTCAATCGATTCTCAGACAACCAAGCCGAAACTCAAGAGTGCTGCCCCGCGACGGTGGGGTAGGGCTCTTGAGTTTCGGCTCTATCTTTGGGGCGGGTCAGGGCGCCAAGGGAGTGAATGACGCGTGAGCGGGTTTTGGGGTGGAATACTCGTAGCGATGCTGGTGGCCGGGGCAGGGGTGGCAACGCTGCTGTCCAGGACGGAGCGCCGGAGAAAGCGGGACCATCCGCCCGCGGCCGGCCCCGATGAGGAACTGACCAGGTTGACCGGTGAACTCGCCCATGAGATCAAGAAT
>JAPKZE010000499.1 GCA_026393955.1 Candidatus Aminicenantota bacterium | reverse complement strand
GGGATGCGGGGCACGCCCTTGATCTCGATCCGCGTGCCGCCCCGGACGCTGACGTTGACGTCCTCGCGGGCGGCGCCCATCCCGGTCCGGACCTGCCCGGTGCTCCGCACCAGGCGCCGCAGGATCTGGGCGACCTCGGCGACCTCCCGGGGCGCGCGCATGTCGGGGCCGGTCACGGTCTCGATGAGGGGCATGCCCAGGCGGTCGGTCCGGTAGACGCGGCGGTGCCCGACGTCGCTGACCTCGCGGCAGGCGTCCTCCTCGAGACCGAGCTGGATGATGGAGATGCGGCGGTCCTTGTAGGGGACCCAGCCGGTGACGCCGACGATGGTCGTCCGCTGGAAGCCGGTCGGGATGCTGCCGTCGAGGTACTGCTTGCGGGCGATGTGGAGCTCGTCGACGAGGGCGAGGTTGTAGAGCATGGCCACACCGAGGGCGATGTCGAGGGCGTGCTCGTCGATCATGAACGGCGGCGTGTCGTCCATCTCGTAGGTGCAGACCGTCTCCCGGTTGATCCGGTAGATGATCTCCTTCCTGGTCTTGAACTCCATGAGGGCCGTGCCGTCGTACTCGCCCAGCTCGGACAGGGTCGGCCGCATGTGGCGGAGGATCTCGGCATCATACGTGTCGCTGTAGCGGCCGGCCGGACAGCGGCAGAAGAGCTTTTTCTCGGTCAGGAGCTGCTGGTGGATCTCCAGGCCGGAGCGGAAGCCGACTTCGGCGTAGTCCGCCTCGGTCATCTCGGCGAACGGCTTGAAGATGAATCCGTATTCGCTCATGGGTTCATCCGTCCCCCAGGGACAGAAGCGGTATTATAGCATAAAACCGGGGTTGATTTTTGGCCCGACTTGTGTAAAATAAGCACTTTCCCGGGCGTCAGAGGGCCCGTCCGACGGTCCCCGGCGCGGTTCCATTCCGGTTTTTAGAGGAGACACGCATGAACATCCTGGGTCTCGCCCGTCACGGGCTGAACTCGTTCGAGCAGATCGCCATCTGCGGCGTCATGCTGGTGGCTTTCATCAGCCTCTGGTACGCCTGGATGCTGCGCAAGGTCGTGCTCAAGAAGGACAAGGGCACGGCCAAGATGCAGGAGGTCTGGAACGCCATCCGCGTCGGCGCGGACAGCTACCTCAAGACGCAGCTGCGCAAGATCCTGCCCATCATCGGCGGCCTGACGGTCGCCCTGTTCCTGAGCGTCTACGTCGTGCCGGCCAGCCGCGAGGCCGTGGCCGAGTTCGGCCAGAAGAACGCCCAGATCATCGTGGCCATCGGCCGGACGATCGCCTTCATCATGGGCGCGACGTTCTCGCTCCTCGTCGGCCAGCTCGGCATGCGCATGGCCATCCAGGCCAACGTGCGGGCCGCGGCGGCGGCGCGGCGCGGCTTCAACGAGGCCCTGTCCATCGCCTATTACGCCGGAACGATCACGGGCATGCTGACCGACGGCCTGGGCCTGTTCGGCGGCACCCTGATCTTCATCGTCTTCGGCACCGCGGCGCCGGACGCCCTGCTCGGCTTCGGCTTCGGCGGTACGCTCCTGGCCCTGTTCATGCGGGTCGGCGGCGGCATCTTCACCAAGGCCGCCGATGTCGGTGCCGACCTCGTCGGAAAGGTCGAGAAGGACATCCCCGAGGACGATCCGCGCAACGCCGCGGTCATCGCCGACCTCGTCGGCGACAACGTCGGCGACTGCGCCGGCATGGCCGCCGACATCTTCGAGTCCTACGAAGTGACCATCGTCTCCGGGCTGATCCTGGGGCTGGCCCTGATGGCCATCGACCCGACCCACTCCTTGAAGTGGATCGTCTATCCCCTGATCATCCGGGCCATCGGCGTCATTTCCTCGATCCTGGGGACCTTCACCGTCCCGATCTGGGAGAACTTCCTGATCAAGTTCCTCCGGGCCAAGGACGCCGAGGAGGCCATGTTCCGCTCCTACGAGGTCTCGAGCGTCAACACCATCCTCTGGTCCTTCGTCGTGGCCGTCAATTACGCCCACGACTGGCGGCTGGCCATGCTGACCTCGGT
>JAPKZE010000131.1 GCA_026393955.1 Candidatus Aminicenantota bacterium | reverse complement strand
CGTCCTTGATGATCGGCGCGTCCTTGGCGTTGGAGCTCGTGGCCACGACGAGGCCGAGGTTTTCCAGGAGGAGCCTGTGAAGGGGCGTGTAAGGGAGCATGACGCCGATCTCGTCGAGCCCGGGGGCGATCCCCGGGATGTCCTTCTTCTTCTTGAGGAGGACGATCGGCCGCCGCGGCGACAGCAGGAGCTCCCGCTCGGCCTTCGAGACGGCGGCGACGCGGCGGACGGCGGCGAGGTCGCGGGCCATCAGGGCCAGCGGCTTCGTCCGGCGGTCCTTCGTCCGGCGCAGGCGGGCGACCGCCGCACGGCTGAACGGATCGCAGACGAGATGGAACCCGCCCAAGCCCTTGACGGCCAGGATGCGGCCGGCCTTGATGAGGGCCGCCGCCTCGGCGACGTCGCCGCGGAGCTTGCGCCCCGAACGGGCGTCGAGGAGCGAGAGGCGGGGGCCGCACGCCGGGCAGGCGATGGGCTGGGCGTGGTGACGGCGGTCGAGAGGGTCTTCGTATTCGCGGCGGCAGTCCGGACACATCGCGAAGCCGGCCATGGTCGTCCGCGGCCGGTCGTAAGGCAGGTCCCGGACGATGGTGTAGCGCGGTCCGCAGTCGGTGCAGTTGGTGAAAGCGTAGCGGAAGCGGCGCCCGCCGGGCGTCCCGATCTCCTCGATACAGTCGGGGCAGGTGGCGATATCGGGCGAGATGAAGACGAAGCCGGTCCGGTCGCGGGTGGCCCGGATCTCGAAGCCGGGGCGGCCCTCGGCGCGGGCCGGGCGCACGTCGAGCTTTTCGATGACCGCCAGCGGCGGCAGCCCGGCCCTCAGGGCGGCCGGGTACCTCTTGACCGCGCCGGCCGGCCCCTCGAGGTGGATCTCGACGCCGGAGCCGGCGTTCTCGACCCAGCCGTCGAGGCCCATCCGGCGGGCCAGGCGGTAGACGCAAGGCCGGAAGCCGACACCCTGGACGACGCCGAAGACCGTCAGGCGGGCGGCCGCCCGGCGCGTTCCGGCCGTCATGCCCGCCGCCGTTTCACGCCGCGGCCCTCTTCCGGGCGGCGTCCCGGCTGTAGACGCAGCCGCAGTAGTCCTGCCGGTAGAGGCCGTGGGCCCGGCTGAGGTCGACGCTCTTCTTGAAGCCGTCCTTCTTCTTGAAGTCGGATTCGAGGAAGGCGATCCCGTGACGGGCGGCGAACTGCCGGCCGATGCGGTTCATGACCGCGGCCTTCTTCCACGGGCTGAGGCTCATGACGGTGGCGAAGGCGTCGAAGCCATCGCGGGCCGCCCGTGCGGCGGTCCGGGCCAGCCGGGCCGCGTAGCAGACGTCGCAGCGCCGGCCTTTCTCCGGTTCGTCCTTGAACTTGGCTGTCAGGGCGATCCAGCCTTCGGGATCGTAGTCGTCCTCGACGAGCGGCACCCCGGACAGGCGCGCGACCTTGCGGGCCTCGTCGAGCCGCAGTTCGTATTCCTCGCGGGGGTGGATGTTCGAATTGGAGAAGAAGCCGGTCACGTCGTAGCCGTCCTTGAGCACGCCGAAGACGAAAAGCGCGTCCGGGGCGCAGCAAACGTGAACGAGAAGGCGGGGCTTGGGCACGGACTATTTCAGGTGTTCGAGGCGGGATTCGAGGTCGGCCACGGTCCTGTTGACGCCGTCGATCTGGAAATAGACGACGGCCAGCTCCTCATGGTCGAAGCGCGTCTCGTCGAGGATGCGGCCGACGGTCTCGAAGAGCGGCTCCATGAGTCTCTTGACGTCGACGATCTTGTCCTGGACGCGCTCCTTGGCCTTCTGCCACTCCCGGATCTCCCGTTCGCGGGTCTGGAGACGGTCCCGGTACTCCTCCTCGAGGCGGTGGATGGCCGCGTTGAAGACGCGCACCCGGGCCTCGACCTCCTCGAGCCGCTGCTCGAGCCGGTAGCGCTCGTCCTGGAGCCGGGGCGTTTTCTCCCTGAGGGAGGCGAGGAGCGCGGCGAGATGGGCCGCCTTGGCGCGGGCCTTGTCCAGCCGGGCCGCCCGGTCGGGGTCCGCGAGCCTCGGATTCCCTTCGATCTGGCGGGCGTCCTTCCCGACCGCGGTGAGATGGGCCTCGGCGGCCTCGGCCTCCCGAAGGGCCGCTTCGAGAGCCTCGAGGATCTCGTTCTTTTTTCCGGCCAGGGCGAGCATCTCCTCTTGGTGAGGACGGCGGGCCTCTTCCTGCTCGGCGATGAGCTCCCGGAAGCGCCGGACCGCTTCGTCGTGCTCGCGGCCGAGGACCTCGATCCGCGAATAGACGTCGTGCCACGTCTTCTGGTGGCGGCCGATCTCCTCGTCGAGCCCGGCCAGCTTGGCACACTGATCGCCGATGCAGTCGGCCCGGATGTCCTCGTCCCAGGCCTGTTTCCCGAGCTCCCGCCAGAGCGCCGTCTTCTTCTCCCTCTCCCTCTTCAGCTTGGCCTGGATCCGCAGGCGGGTCATGTGCCGGCGGGCGCCGGACAGGAAGGCGCTGATGCGGCGGCGGAGGTCCTTGTCCCGGAGGAAGATGAAGGCGACGAGGAGCAGGATGACGCAGAGCAGGAGCCAGAGCATCCAGAAGGGGAGACCTTCCGCGGCGACGCCGGACGGCTGGGCCTGCACGGTCGGGTTCACGCCCCAATTATGGCACAGGGGCGGCGCCCCCGACAACCTGTCTTATCGATACTTCCTGAACAGGCCGACGAGCGTGTCCTTGTCCATCATCTCCGACTGGCGGTAGCGGATCTGGCCCTTGCGGTCGATGATGATCGTGGCCGGGATGAATTCGCCCGGCTCATAGGCCGCGACGATCTCGGGCGTCGCCAGAGCGATCGGGTAGTTCATGCCCTGCTTGCGCGCCCAGTCGAGCAGGGCCGGGGCGGTCGTCTCGTCGACCGAGAGGCCGAGGATCTCGAGACCCTCCGACTTGAGCTCCTTGTAGACGGCGATGAAATCGGGGATCTCCCGGCGGCAGGGCGGGCACCAGGTGGCCCAGAAATTGATGACCAGGACTTTGCCCTTGTAGGACGCCAGACTGAGGGTATTCCCCTCGAGGTCCTTGATGGAAAAATCGGGGGCGGGGACGACCTTGGCGTCCTGCTTGGGCGGGGCGCAGGCCGCGGCGGCAGCCGCGATCGTGAGGGCGATCATCAAAGCCGCTCCGGCGGCGATAAGCTTCTTCATCGGGCGCTCCTCGTCGGAAAATCTGACCAAGACGATATGAATTAGGCGCCGCAGCCCTTGAGCAGGCGCTCCCAGCGGGCGTCGACCTCGGCCTGGACCGAAGCGATCTGCTCCGGGGTCAGGTGCTTGAAGCGGCCCTGCAGGCGCAGGTAGTCGTCGACCGGCTTCCGGTCCTTGAGCTTCAGGTTGACCGTGACCTTCTCGCCGTTCTCGATCTCGTAGAGCGGAAAATAGGCGTTCTGGACGGCCATGCGGGCCAGCTTGACGGAGTCCTCGGGGCGGCTCTTCCAGCCCGTCGGGCAGGGCGCGAAGACGTGGAAGAAGCGCGTTCCCTTGATGTCCTTGGCCTTCTTCATCTTCTTGAAGAAATCCTCCGGGTGGGAGACGCTGGCCGTGGCGATGTACGGGATGCGGTGGGCGGCCATGATGGCCACGATGTCCTTCTTCGGCCGGGTCTTGAAGTGCTTGACCGGCGTCGTCGTGGTCCAGGCGCCGTACGGGGTCGCCGACGACCGCTGGATGCCCGTGTTCATGTAGGCTTCGTTGTCGTAGCAGACGTAGATGATGTCCTCGTTCCGCTCGGCCGCGCCCGACAGGGCCTGGATGCCGATGTCGAACGTGCCGCCGTCGCCGGCCCAGGCCACGACCGTCGTCTCCGTGTCGCCCGTCGCGTCGAGCCCGGC
>JAPKZE010000488.1 GCA_026393955.1 Candidatus Aminicenantota bacterium | reverse complement strand
GATCGTCCACCCGGCGGGCCAGATTGGCCAGCTTGACCTCGAAATTCTGGAAGATGCGGTTCCGGGCCAGCTCGTCCACGTCGGCCCGCAGGCCCTGGAGCTCGAAGCGGAGGAGCTCGCCGAGCCGGCGCGCCAGGGCTTCGATCCTCTCGGCGAAGGCCACCTCCGTCTCGATGACCATCTCCGCGGCCGCCGAGGGCGTCGAAGCCCGGACGTCGGCGACGAAATCGGCGATGGTGAAGTCGACCTCGTGGCCGACGGCGGAGATGACCGGGACGGGCGAACGGGCGATGGCCCTGGCCACGGGCTCCTCATTGAAGGCCCAAAGGTCCTCGCTCGAGCCGCCGCCGCGGCCGACGATGAGGACGTCGAGGCCGGGCCAGTCCCCGAGGGCGTCGATCCCCTCGACGATCTCGGCCGCCGCGCCCTCGCCCTGGACCCGGGCCGGATAGATGACGACATGGAGCTTGGCGTAGCGGCGCTCGAGAACGCGGAGGATGTCGCGGATGGCCGCGCCGGTCGGCGAGGTGACCACCCCGATCGTCCGGGGCCGGAGCGGCAGCTTGCGCTTCCGTTTCTCGTCGAAGAGGCCCTCGGCCTTGAGCCTCTCCTTGAGCTGCTCGAAGGCGAGCTGGAGGGCCCCCTTCCCTTTGGGCTCGACAAGTTCGACGTAGAGCTGATAATCCCCGCGGGGCTCGTAGACGCTGATCTTGCCCCGGCAGACGACCTTGAGGCCGTCCTTGAGGTCGAAGGCCACCTTGCGGGCCGTCGACTGCCATATCACGGCCTTGATGACGCTCTTGTCGTCCTTGAGGTTGAAGAAGACGTGGCCCGAGGCGGCTTTCTTGTAGCCCGAGACCTCCCCCTCGACCCAGACCTGGGGGAAGGCCGTCTCCAGGGCCGCCTTGACGATCTCGCTGACCTGCGAGACCGTGTAGACGTGGTCCTTGACGACCAGTCCTTCAGTCTTCGTGACCATCCTCCGCCAGGACCTCCCGCGTGATCGACAGGGCCCGGCCCGAGGCCGGGTCGATCTTGATGAAGACGCCCGACAGGAACAGGCCGTCGCGCGACGGCTCGAAGCGCTGGGGCCGCGAGGTCAGGAAGCGCTGGAGGGCCTGCTCGCGGTCAATGCCGATGACGGCGTTGCGGCCGCCGGCCATGCCGGCGTCGGAGATGTAGGCCGTCCCCTTGGGGAGGACCCGCTCGTCCGACGTCGGGACGTGGGTGTGCGTGCCGATGACGGCGGAGACCCGGCCGTCGAGGTGCCAGCCCAGGGCCTGCTTCTCCGACGTGGCCTCGGCGTGGAAATCGATGAGAATGATCGGGGTCGCGGCCCGGAGGGCGGCGACTTCCTCGTCGGCCCGCTTGAACGGGCAGTCGATCGGCTCCATGAAGACCCGCCCTTGGAGATTGAGGACGGCCGCCCGGATCCCGTCGGCCGACTGGAAAATGTACGAGGAGCGGCCGGGATTGACGGGCGGGTAGTTGGCCGGGCGGAGGAGCCGGGGCTCGTGCTCGAGGTAGGGCAGGGCGTCCTTCTTGTCCCAGATGTGGTTGCCCGAGGTCAGGACGTCGACGTGCATGAGCAGGTCCTTGCCGATGTCCTCGGTGATGCCGCTGCCCCCGGCCGCGTTCTCGCCGTTGGCGACGATCATCGACGGCTTGTATTTCTTGATCAGGCCGGGCAGGAACTTGTCCATGGCCCGGCGGCCCGGCCGCCCGACGATGTCGCCGAGGAACAGAACGCCGAACTCAGCGGGCATATTCGACCGCCCGCATCTCCCGGATGACCGTGACCTTGATCTGGCCGGGGTAGTCGAGCTCGGCCTTGATCTTGGCCGCCGTCTCCTTGGCCAGGAGCGAGGCCTTGTCGTCCGAGACCTTGAGGGCTTCGACGATGATGCGGATCTCGCGGCCGGCCTGCAGGGCGAAGGCCTTGGACACGCCCTCGAACGAGCAGGCGATCTCCTCGAGCTTTTCCAGCCGCTGGATGTAGGTCTCGAGCAGCTCCCGCCGGGCCCCCGGCCGGGCGGCCGAGAGCGTGTCGGCAGCCTGGACGAGGACGGCCTCGATGGACGGGAAGTCGATGTCGCGGTGGTGCGCGGCGATGGCCTGGCAGACCTTTTCCGATTCGCCGTACTTCTTGGCCAGCTCGACGCCGAGCTCGGTGTGCGTCCCTTCCGTGTCCCTGTCGACGGCCTTGCCGATGTCGTGGAGCAGGCCGGCCCGCAGGGCGACGTTGGTGTCGAG
>JAPKZE010000272.1 GCA_026393955.1 Candidatus Aminicenantota bacterium | reverse complement strand
ACCTTCTGATACCGGGAGGAGGTCTCCTTGGCCATGGCCCGGTTCAGGATCCGGGCGAGATCGGGATCCAGGACCTTCGGTTTGACATGGACGGGCGGCGGGTTGTCTCGGAGGACCGAGGTCAGTGTTTCGACCGGGGTCGGTTTCTCGAACGGGTGCTTGCCCGAAAGCATCTCGGCCAGGACGACCCCCAGGGAAAATATGTCCGTCCGGGCGTCGACCGGCTCCCCCCTCGCCTGCTCCGGCGACATGTAGGCGATCGTTCCCAAGACAACACCGGGGCTCGTGATGGACTCCCGGGCCGGGCCGGCGGACATCGTCCGGGTCAAGTTGACGGCCGACGCCTCCGCCGGTTCGGCGACAACGTGCTTGGCCAGCCCGAAATCCATGACCTTGATGTGGCCCTGCGGCGTGCAAATCAGGTTAGCCGGCTTCAGGTCCCTGTGGACGATGCCCTTGGCGTGGGCGACCTCGAGCGCCTCGGCTACCTCGAGGGTCGCCCGAAGCGCATCCGCCGGCGGGAACGGGCCCTCGGCGATCCGGTCCCGAAGGCTCTTGCCCTCGACGAATTCCATTACGATATAGGAGCGGCCCTGGAACTCTCCGGCCTCGAAAACCTTGCAGATGAAGGGGTGATCGAGGGCCGCGGCGGCCTTGGCTTCGCGCAGGAACCTCTCCCGGGCCTTGGGATCCTGGTGCAAGGCCTCCGGCAGGAACTTGATGGCGACCTGCCGTTCGAGCTCTTCGTCCTGGGCCAGGTAGACCTCCCCCATGCCGCCTTTTCCGATGGGAGAGACAAGCTCGTAATGCTTGAGCCGTTTCAGAGGGCAGTGCATCATGGGCGCCGTGGGTTGTCCGGCGGGCGGCCTGCCCCCTGCGGGGTCAGTCATTCTTTCCCCTCTTACTCGACCTGTCTTGACCAATTATATAACACAGCCTGGAAAATCCTGTCAACGAGCGCCCCGGACGCGCCAAGCGAATTGACTTTGGTTCTTTCCCTATGTTAGGTATAACGGAACAGTACCAAGGGAATCGACGTGAAAGAACCGCTCAAGCTCCCGTCCCTGGCCAAAAGAACACCCTGGCAGCTCCTCGCCCTCCTGCTCCTTCTCACGGCCGGCCTGGCCGGGTCCTTCCTGGCTCCGGACCCCTTCTTCAGGGCCGTCATCGGCGCTTTCATGGTGGTCTGCGGCGTCCTGCTCCTCCTGCTCTGGCGGCTGGCGGTCTCGACCCATGAACGCGTCGAGCGGACCAAGTGGGACCAGGCCAACAGGGCGATGACAGACTTCATTCAACTCATGATCGACATCATGCCCAATCCGGCCTTCTTCAAGGACGTCGAAGGGCGCTACCGGGGCACCAACGCCGCCTTCGAGAAGCTCCTCGGACTCTCCAAGAGCGAGCTCATCGGCAAGTCCATCGGCGACGTCGCCCCCGCGGAGATCGTCGACAAGCACCAGGAACACGACCAGGCCCTGCTGGCCGCGCCGGGGCACCAGGTCTACGAAGCCCCCCTCAAGGCCTGGGACGGCGAGCACCAGATCATCTTCATCAAGACGACCTATCAGCAGCCCGACGGCACCATCGGGGGCATCGTCGGCATCCTCAAGGACATCACCCAGCGCCTCCGCTCCGAGCAGGAGCTCGAACAGCTCCGGCGGTTCAGTGAGAGCACCGTCCAGACCATGACCGAGGGCCTCGTCCTGACCGACGCCGAAGGCCGGTTCACCTTCGTCAATCCGGCCGCGGCCCGGATGCTGGGCTACACGCCGAGCGAGATGATCGACAGCCAGGTCCTCTCGTTCGTGCCCAAGGACCAGCATTCCATCGTCCGCCGGGCCGACGAGAAGCGCTCCAAAGGCATCTCCGACCGCTACGAACTCACTTTCCTTCACCGCGACAACACCCGCCGCACCTTCCTGGTCAGCGGCGGCCCGCGCATCCAGGGGGCCCAGCTCGGCGGGACCATGGCCGTCCTGACCGACATCACCGACCGCAAGCAGATGGAGGAGGAGATCCGGGCCCTGTCCCTCCACGACGAGCTGACCGGTCTCTACAACCGGCGCGGCTTCATGACCCTGGCCGAGCACGCCCTCAAGACCGCCACCCGCCTGCAGAAGAGGGTCGCGCTGATCTACCTCGACGTCGACAATCTCAAGAAGATCAACGACGCCGGCGGGCACAAGACGGGCGACCGGGCCCTGGTCGAGATCGGCTTCATCCTGAAAAAGAGCTTCCGGGAAGCCGATATCATCGGCCGGCTGGGCGGGGACGAGTTCTCCGTCCTGGCCATGGAATCGACCAAGATGAACGCGGAGGCCCTGACCCGGCGGCTCCAGGACCGGCTGGACCTCTTCAACGCCCGCTCGTCGGCCGAAGCCGGCTTCACGCTCTCGGCCAGCATGGGCGTGACCACCCGGGAGCCGGACCGCCCGGAGGAGGTCGCCGAGATGCTGAGCCGGGCCGATCTCCTCATGTACGAACAGAAAAAGAGCCGGAAGGCCGCCGCGGGAGAGCCCGGCAAGCTGCCGGGCCCGTCCAAGTAGCCCCCCTCGCCGGACGGCCTTGAATTCGGGGGCCGGCTGTGATATTTTTGGCCTTGCTCTTTCTCGAGAAATCTAGGAGGTTCCCATGGCTATCCGCGTAGGTATTAACGGTTTCGGACGGATCGGCCGCAACATGCTCCGGGCGTCCTGGAACGATCCGGACATCGAGTACGTGGCCGTCAACGATATCACCGACGCCAAGACCCTGGCCCATCTGCTCAAGTATGACTCGGTCCTGGGCATCTTCAAGGAGGACGTCCGGGCGGCCGGGGACGGCATCCTCGTCAACGGCAAGAAGATCCGCGTCCTGGCCGAGAAAGAGGTCGGCACGCTGCCTTGGAAGGACCTCGGCGTCTCCGTTGTCATCGAATCGACCGGCCGGTACACCAAGCGGCCCGACGTCATTCAGCACATCGAGAAGGGCGGCGCCGCCAAGGTCATCGTCTCCGCCCCGGCCACCGATCCCGATATTACGTTGGTCCTGGGCGTCAACGAGAAGACCTACGACCCGGCCAAGCACCATATCATTTCCAACGCCTCCTGCACGACCAACTGCCTGGCCCCCGTCATCAAGGTCCTCCACGAGAGCTTCGGCGTCGAGCGGGGCCTCATGACGACCATCCATTCGTATACGAACGACCAGAAGATCCTCGACGCGCCCCACAAGGACCTGCGCCGGGCCCGGGCCGCCGCCGTGTCCCAGATCCCGACCACGACGGGCGCGGCCAAGGCCGTCGGGCTGGTCATCCCCGAGCTCAAGGGCAAGATCGACGGCTTCTCCGTCCGCATTCCGACCCCCAATGTCTCGTTGGTCGACTTCGTCGCCGTGCTCAAGAAAGCGGCGACGGCCGATGAGATCAACGCCGCCTTCACCGCCGCCGCGGCCGGCCCCCTCAAAGGCATCCTGGGCGTCACCGACGAGCCCCTCGTCTCCTGCGATTTCATGGGCGATCCCCGCTCCGGGATCGTCGACCTCCTCTCGACCAAGGTCTTGGAAGGCACCCTGGCCAAGGTCATCGCCTGGTACGACAACGAGTGGGGCTACTCCTGCCGGCTGGTCGACCTGGCCAAGTTCGTGGCCAAGTGAGCCCGGCATGAATTTCATCACCGATCTCGACGTCAAGGGCAAGCTCGTCTTCCTCCGCGTCGACTTCAACGTTCCCCTCGACGACAAGGGCGAGATCCGCGACGACACGCGCATCCGGGCTTCCTTGCCCACGATCGCGTGGCTCCTCGACCGCGGCGCCCGGCTCGTCATCGCCTCCCACCTCGGACGGCCCAAAGGCAAGGTCGACCCGGCCATGAGCCTCAAGCCGGCCGCGCGGCGGCTGGCCCAGCTCGTGCCGAACAAGGTCCTCATGGCCCCCGATGTCATCGGCGACGAGGTCGCCCGGCTGAAGCGGGACCTCCGCGAGGGCGAGGCGCTTCTGCTCGAGAACGTCCGCTTCTACAAGGAAGAGGAGAAGAACGACGCCGAGTTCGCCCGCAAGCTGGCCGAGGGCGTCGACATCTTCGTCAACGATGCCTTCGGTTCGAGCCATCGGGCCCACGCCTCCGTCGTGGGCATCACCGATTTCGTCCCGGTCAAGGCCGCCGGTTACCTGATGAAAAAGGAAGTCGACTACCTGAAGAAGGCCATCCACACCCCGGTGAAGCCCTACGTCGCCATCCTCGGCGGGGCCAAGGTCTCCGACAAGATCGAGATCATCGAGAGCCTCATCGGCAAAGCCGATCACATCCTGATCGGCGGCGCCATGACCTACACCTTCCTAAAGGCCCAGGGACTGGGGGTCGGCAAGTCGCTCGTCGAGGACGACCAGATCGAGGTCGCCCTGGTCATCCTGGACAAGGCCCGGACGAACGCGGTCAGCTTCCACCTGCCCCAGGACCACGTCTTGGCCTCCGCCCCCGAGGCCGGCGCGTCCGTCAAGGTCGTGGAGACCCTGCCCTTCCCCGAGGACATGCTGGGCGTCGACATCGGTCCCAAGACCGTCTCCGGCTACGCGGCCGTCATCGCCACGGCCAAGACCATCTTCTGGAATGGCCCGATGGGCATCTTCGAGATCGACGCCTTCGCCCAGGGCACGATCGGCATCGCCAAAGCCGTGGCGGCCTCCAACGCCATCTCCATCGTCGGCGGCGGGGATTCGATCGCCGCCGTGAAGAAGGCGGGGGTCAAGGACAAGATCAGCCACATCTCGACGGGCGGCGGCGCCTCGCT
Organism: Candidatus Aminicenantota bacterium; assembly: GCA_026393955.1. GTDB lineage: Bacteria > Acidobacteriota > Aminicenantia > Aminicenantales > Saccharicenantaceae > RBG-16-66-30. Next base: position 6,092 of record JAPKZE010000272.1, on the reverse strand, counting down.
CGAGTACATCGCCTACGAAACGCTGCCCGGCATCACGGCCCTGGAAAAATAGATGGCCGGACGGCGACGCGGCCCGTTTATCGCGGGCAACTGGAAGATGAACCTGGGCCTCCATGAGGCCCGGGATCTCGCCCGGAAGGTTGTGGATGCGGAGCCGGAGCTTCGCGAGTGCACGACCGTCCTCATCCCCCCGTTCACGGCCCTGGAGACCGTCCGCGGCACGGTCGCGGGCTCGGCCGTGGCCCTGGGGGCCCAGAACCTTTATTGGGAGGACGCGGGCGCCTTCACCGGCGAGGTTTCGGCACCCATGCTCAGGGATGCCGGCTGCGCCTATGTCCTCGTCGGCCATTCCGAGCGGCGGCAGCTGTTCGGGGAGACGGATGGAACGGTCAACCGCAAGGCCAAGGCCGCCCTGAAGGCCGGGCTCGTTCCCATCGTCTGCGTCGGGGAGGTCCTGGCCGAACGGGACGCCGGCCGGACGCTCGAGCGCATCGACGAGCAGCTCGCTCGGGGGCTGGAAAGCGTCTCCGGACAGGACCTGGAGCGCGTCGTCGTCGCCTACGAGCCCGTCTGGGCCATTGGCACGGGGCGGACCGCCTCCCCGGGACAGGCCCAGGAGGTCCAGGCCCATATCCGGGACCGGATCCGAAAGAGCTATGGAAATGGGACGGCCGACTGTGCTATAATTCTCTACGGCGGCTCCGTCAAGCCGGCCAATTCTTATCCGTTGTTCAAAGAGAACGACATCGACGGATTCTTGGTCGGAGGAGCGTCCCTCAGCGGCCTGAGTTTTCTCGGCATCGCCAGGGAGGCCCTTCGAGCCTACGGGGAAGAGAAGTGAGCGCTTTAATCATCGTCCTGCACATCATCGTTTGCCTGGTCCTGATCTTCGCCATCCTGCTGCAGTCGGGCAAGGCGGCGGACCTGGCCGGAGCGTTCGGGGGCGGCGGCAGCCAGACCGCCTTCGGGGCCCGCGGCAACACCAGCCTGCTGTCCAAGGTGACGACCGCGTCGGCCATCATCTTCATGCTGACATCGCTCGGCCTGTGGATCGTATCCGGCCGCGGGGCCTCGTCCGTCGTCGGCAGCGAGAAGGCCCCGGCCGCGGCGACCGTGCCGGCGGCCAAGCCCGAGGACAAGGGCACGACGACGCCTCCGGCCGCCCAACCCGAGCAGAAGCCCGGGACGAAGACGCCCGCGGCGTCCGCGACGACCGGGTCGCCGGCCGAGAAGAAATAGATCCCGTTCATGCCGAAGTGGTGGAATTGGCAGACACGCTAGCTTGAGGGGTTAGTTCCCGCAAGGGATTGGGGGTTCGAGTCCCCCCTTCGGCATTCCCCAAATCCCCTTCGATCAAGGGCTCCGTTTAAGTTCGGCTGGCCGCCCAGAGCGCGAAGCTGCTCTCGTCGGCCGCCCCGACCTGCCGGCCCCGTTCGGCGCCCTTATGCACGATGACGAAGGTCGGCACACCCTGGACCCCGAATTCCCGGGCCAGGTCCTGGTGATACTCCACGTTGATCCTGACGACGACGATCTCCCCCGCCCGCCGCGCGGCCAGCCGCTCGAGGACGGGATGCATCATGTGGCAGGGGCCGCAGGTCGTCGAATAAAAGTCCGCCAGCACGGGCAGGCTGGAGTCGTGGAAGAGCTTGAGGATCCCGTCCGCGGACGGCTCGAGAACTGTTCCCGGCTCCGGCAACGGAGACTTGCAGCGTCCGCAGACGACCGTCTTGCCGCGGGCCGCGAGAGGAAAGAAGTTCGTCGTGCCGCAGGCGGCGCAGCTGACCTTGAGCTTGTCTTCGGCCATATCTCCTCCTGACCTCCGGCGAGGGCCGGCCCGGACCGGTCTACTTCTTGATGGGATAGGGAGGGGCCGGCGGGATCTCGCGAGCCTTGGTCTTAAGCTCCTCCCGGATGACCTCGATAGCCTTGTTGAGCTGGTCGTCGACCCCGGCGTATTCCCGGGCCGGATCGTTTTCGACGACGATGTCGGGCTCGACGCCCACGCCCTCGATGATCCAGCTCTTGCCGTCCGGGCTGTAGGGCGCGAACTCGGGCTTGTTGAGCGAGCCGCCGTCGAGGAGCGGCAGGGTGCCCCGGATGCCGACGACGCCGCCCCAGGTCCGCTTGCCGATGAGCTGGCCGAGCTTGAGGGTCTTGAACCTGTAGGGGAAGATGTCGCCGTCGGAGGCCGAGAACTCGTCGCAGAGGCAGACCTTGGGCCCGAGGAACGCGGCGCCCGGGTCGGGGCCGGGGGCCTGGTTGCGGCCCACCTCGATCATGACCATCTCCCGGACGAGGCGGTCGATGATCATCGGCGAGACGTTGCCTCCGCCGTTGCCGCGGACGTCGATGATCAGGGCCTTCTTGCGCAGCTGCGGATAGAAGTGCTTGACGAACTCGTTCAGCCCTTCGGTGCCCATGTTCGGGATGTGGATATAGCCCACTTGGCCCCCGGTCGCCTGGGCGACCTTGGCGATGTTCGCGTCCACCCAATCGTTGTAGTAGAGGGCGTTCTCCGTCTCGATGGGCACGACGACGACGTCGCGGCCGTTCTTGCCGTCGGCCGCCGGCGCGACCTTGAGCGTGACCTGCTTGCCGGCCGTGTTGTAGAGGGCCTCGTACATATCGGCGGTCTTGTCGAGCGGCCGCCCGTCGATGGCCAGGAGGTACTCCCCTTCCCGGACGTTGACACCGACCTCGGTCAGAGGCGAGCGCAGGCCCCGGTCCCAGTTCTGGCCTTTGAGGATGTGCGCGATGCGGTAGAAGCCGGTCTTGGCGTCGCGCTCGAACTTGGCCCCGAGCATGCCGACCTTGACCTTCCGCGGGACGGGCATCTCGCCGCCGCCGACGTAGGTGTGCCCGGAGCTGAGTTCGCCGATGAGCTCGCCGATGACGTAGGTGAGGTCGGCCCGGTGGTTGACGGCCGCGGCCAGCGGCTTGTAGCGAAGGCGCAGGGCTTCCCAGTCGACGCCATGCATGTTGGGGGCGTAGAAGAACTCCTTCATCTGCCGGCCGCACTCCTCGTAGATCTGGCCCCATTCCTGGCGCAGATCGAGGGCCACCTCCATCCCGGACAGGTTGAGCTTCTGCTCGAGGTTGATCGGGCCTTTGGGCAGATCGATAATGCCGTAGGCGCCCTCCTTCTGGACGAGCATCTTCTTGCCGTCGGCCGAGATCTCGCAGCCCTCGATCCGGCCCAGGTCCTTCTCCTTGAGCTCGGTCAGGTCGTAGAGCATCAGGGAGGCGGCGTCCTCCATGTCCTTGACCCGGCCGTAATAAACGGCATCTCCGATGATGTTGATATCGCCGTAATTGGCCGTTTCGACCGGTAGGGCGACGAGGCGGTCCATGAGGCCGTCAGGATCGACCTTGAGCGTGGGAATAGCCTCGGGTTCCGTCTTCACCGCGGGCTTCTCTTCGCCCTTAGCCGGCTTAGCGGCCGGCGCGGGCTTTTCGGGCTTGACGGCGACCTCGTCGCTCTTGGGCGCGAACGGCGACTTCGTGTCTTTGGCCAGGGTCACGAAATAGACCCGGGACATGGAGAGGTAGGCGTGGTTCCATTCGGTCGAGCTGTAGACCGGATTGAAGTCGCGGTCGGAGACGAAGAAGAGGTACTTGCCGTCCCGGCTGAACGAGGGCCCGCCGGAGTTGTACCAGGTGTCCGTGACCGGGAAGGTCTTCTTGGCGTCGACGGAATAGAGATAGATCCGGTTGGGGCCCTCGATCTCGGGCTGTCCGTAGGCGATCCAGCGGCTGTCCGGGGACCAGGCGAACTGGACGATCTCGCCGGGCTTGGCCGTGGCCACGACCGTGACCGCCTTGGTCGCGATGTCGACGAAGGAGAGCCGCTGCATCTTATCGTTCCAGAGGATCTTCGACCCGTCGGGAGACCAGCGGATCGAATACTTGTAGGTGTCGCCGCCGGTCGTGAGCTGGCGGGGCTCGCCCGTCCCGTCCTGGTTCATCAGCCAGATCTCCTCCATGCCGCTCTTGTCGGAGATGAAAGCGACCGTCCGGCCGTCGGGCGACCATTTGGACGAGCGCTCGTGGATGCCGGGCGTCATGGTCAGGTTCCGGATGTTGCCGAACTTGGCCGGGACCGTGAAGACGTCGCCGCGGGCGCCGAAGAGGGCCCGCTGGCCGTCGGGGCCGATCTCGTAATTGGTGATGCGGTTGTCGACCTTGACGACCTTGCCGCGCCCGGAGACCAGGTCGTCGGCGATGACGACCGGCACGCGGACCGTCTGCTCCGTGGCCAGGTCGAAGGTGTAGAGGTAGCCGCCGTTCTCGAAGGCGATGTGCTTGGGGCCGAGCGAGGGGAACTTGATGTCGAATTCGGCGAAGCCGGTCAGCTTCCGCGTCGCCTTGGAGGCGAGGTCGTAGACGTAGAGGTTCATCCGCTTGTTCTCGTCGCGGTCGGAGAGGAAGTAGATCCGGTCCCCGCTCCACATGGGGATGATGTCCAGGGCCGGGTTGGCGGTGATGTTCTCGACCGTCTTGGCGGCGAAGTCGTAGATCCAGATGTCGTCGGCCATGCCGCCCCGGTACCGCTTCCAGGTCCGGAACTCCCGGAAGATGCGGTTGTAGGCAAGCTTGGTGTCGTCCGGCGAGAACGAGCAGAAGCCGCCGCGGGGCAGCGGGAGGCGCTCGGCCGTCCCGCCGTCCTTCGAGGCGAGATAGAGCTGGCCGTTGAAATCGTTCCACTCGGCCATGCGGGACCGGAAGACGATCCGCTTCCCGTCGTGAGTCCAGCCCATGACCAGGTTGTTCGGGCCCATGCGGTCCGAGATGTCGTCGCGGACGAGGGAGGGCGTGTAGGTCAGGCGCTTGGGCGCCCCTCCCCCGGCCGGGATGAGGTAGACTTCGCGGTTGCCGTCGTACTCCCCGGTGAAGGCGATCGACGAGCCGTCGGGCGAGAAGCGGGCGAAGGCCTCGTAGCCTTCATAAAAGGCCGTCAGCTTCCGGGCGACGCCGCCCGCGAGCGGGACCGTGTAGAGGTCGCCGGCGTAGCTGAAGACGATCTGGTCGTTCGAGACCGCGGGAAAGCGCAGGACGCGCGCTTCCTGCGGCCCGAAGGACAGGGTCGTCAGGGTGAGGACCAGGGAAACGAGAACGATCAGGCGCAATGTCTTCAAAGGGACCTCCTCGGCGACCCAGGGGGCCGGCTAACTCTGTTTCGTTCGAAGAAGAAGAGCCTTCCGCTGGACTTCCGGAAAGCGCTCGATGGCGTAGCGAACGGTCGTCCGCGGCATGGCCGGGCCGCGGGCCAGAAGAAACTGTTCCAGGCGGTCCGGGTCGGCCTTGCCGGCCTCCCGGAGGAGCCAGCCGTTGGCCTTTTGGACGAGATCGTCATTGACGGCAAAGACCGAGGCCGAGATCTCGTAGATCGCCGGCAGGAACTCGGCTTTGCGGGCCAGCTTGATGAAGGACACGAGCGAGGCTCGCTTGACCCAACGGTTGGGGTGGAAGGCCCAAGCCTTGATCCTGGCGACATAGGCCGGGTAGCGGACCAGGAAGGCGCCCATGGAGTCGGGGCAGAGGGTGTCGACCGAGGCCCAATTGGACAAAAGATCCGAGGCCAGCCAGCCCTTGGCCTTGGCGAAGAACCCGGGTGGGAACGTCGTCTTGAAGCGGCCCAAGACAAGGGCCGCGACCCCCTTGGCTTCGAGCTCAGGGTCGGCGAAGAGGATGTCGCAGAGCTCGATGGCCTCGGCGGCGGTCCAATCGCCCCGGACGCGGGCGTAAAGGTCGGCAGCCAGGGCGTGGATCTCGGGGGCGGCGACGCCGTAGCACTTGACGGTCTCCTTGAAGTACCGTTCGGCGCCGCGGGCCTTGACCGGGTCGGCCAGTCCGGCCAGGGTCTTCCGGGCCGTGCGGGCGACTTCCTGAGGAGTCCGCTTTAACGCTGGTTTCTCCGGTGTTTTTCGCCCAGGCATAGCCCTCCGATTTTATGCTTCGGTCAGGCGAAAATCAAACCCGGAAGAAAAAAGAAGGGACCTGGTCTTCGCAATACTGTCGCCTGCTCCGAGAGGATCGAGCTTGCGAAGACCAGGTCCCTTCTTTTTAGATGAAACGGGACAGGATGGCGT
>JAPKZE010000136.1 GCA_026393955.1 Candidatus Aminicenantota bacterium | reverse complement strand
GCCTTGAACGAGCCCGTGGGGTTGAGCCCTTCGTCCTTGATATAAAGAGGTTCGTGTCCGATCTCCCGCCCCAGACGGTCCGCCTTGAACAACGGCGTGAAGCCCTCGCCCAGGCAGAGCTTGAAGGCGTCGTCGCGGACCGGCAGGAGCTCGCGATAACGCCACATGGAAGCGGCTTGCCGCACTTGGGGCAGAGGTTCCAGAGGCGATCGGCTTCGAGCCGTTCCCGGCACAGCCCGCATTCGAGATGCGTCAGGAAGCTCCGCGTGTCCATCAGTCCCGATAGAGCGCTTCGATCACGGCGGCGTACTTCTGCTCGACGATGTTCCGCCGGACCTTGAGGGTGGGCGTCACCTCGCCCAGGCCGAGGTCGAAATCGCGGTCGAGGACGGCGATTCTCTTGACCCGCTCATAAGAGGCCAGCCCGGGCGTCATCCGGTTGACCTCGTCGAGCAGGAACGCGGCGATCTCGGGGCGGCGGCTGAGCCCGTCGCGGCCCTCGAAGGCGATGCCTTGCTTCCGGGCGAAGGCCTCGAGCTTCTCGAAATCGGGGACGATGAGGGCCGAGATGAACTTGCGGCTGCTGCCCACGACCACGGCGCTGGCGATGAAGGAACTGGCCTGGATGAGGCTCTCGATGGGCTGGGGCGCGATGTTCTTGCCGCCCGAGGTGACGATGATGTCCTTCTTGCGGTCGGTGATGATGAGGAAGCCGTCCTCGTCGAACCGGCCGATGTCGCCGGTATGGAGCCAGCCGTCCTTCAGGACCTCCCGCGTATCGGCTTCGTTCTTGTAGTAGCCCATCATGACGTTAGGGCCGCGGGCCAGGACCTCGCCGTCCCCGGCGATGCGGATCTCGATCCCGGGGAGGGTCTTGCCCACGGTCCCGAACCGGATCCGGTCCGGCGGCGTGTTGGCCGTGAGGACGGGCGACGTCTCTGTCAGCCCGTAGCCCGGAAGGACCAGGATGCCGATGGCCAAAAAGAACTCCACGATCTCCTTGGAAATGGGCGCGCCGCCGCAGATGGCGTAACGGATCCGGCCGCCGGTCCGGGCCGTGATCTTGGAGAAGACGAGCCTCTTGGCCAGGGCGTGCTTGAAGGACAGGTGGACGGGGACGCGCCCGCCGGCGATCGTCCGGGCCGTGTGCTTCTTCCCCGTCGCCAGGGCCCAGACGAAGATGGCCCGCTTGAGACGGGATCCGGCCATGATCTGGTCCATGATCCGGGAGTAGATCTTCTCGAACAGGCGGGGGACGCTGATGATGATGGTCGGCCGGACCTCGACGAGGTTGGCCGCCACGGCCTCGATGCTCTCGGCGTAGGCGATGGCCGCCCCGACATGGAAGAGGAAGTAAGTCCCTGTCCGCTCGAAGACGTGGGACAGGGGCAGGAAGGACAGGGCGGTGTCCGTGGCGCAGAAATCGATGGCCTCCGTCAGCCCCACGACGTTGCTCGTGAAGTTGGCGTGGCTGAGCATGACGCCCTTGGGAGAGCCGGTCGTTCCGGAGGTGTAGATGATGGAGGCCAGGTCCCCGGGTTTGACGGCCTCGGCCGACCTCTCGAAACGTCCGGGCTCCTCCTCGTCGACGCGCCGGCCCATGTCCGTGACGTCCGACAGGGCGTGCGTGCCGGCCGGAGGGTCGCCCTCGACGAGGATGACGCGCTCGAGGGCCGGGAGCGCGTCCCTGACGGCCGCGACCTTGCGCCACATCTCGAGATCCGAGCAGAGGACGATCTTGACGCCCGCGTCATCGAGGATGTAGCGGACCTGGTCGGGCGGGAGCGACGTGTAGATGGGCACCGTGACCGCGCCGGCGCTGAGGGCGGCGAAATCGGCCATGACCCATTCCGGCCTGTTCTCGGACAGGATGGCCATCCGGTCGCCGGGCTTCAGGCCGAGAGCCTGGAGGCCGAGCGAGAGGCGCCGGACGGTCGTTTCGATCTCCTCGGTGGAGATCTTCGTCCAAGTCCCGGCGCACTTGTGGATCATCCGGCCGGGGGTGCGATATGTCCGGCAGGACTCGAGGAAGAGACGGCTCAGCGTGGTCGCGGCTCGGTTGGACATGGGCCCTCCTTGCGAGCCGTTATTATACACTTTTTCCCGCTCGGGGAGAGAGGGGAACTCTAGCGGTCCCGGATGATCTTGATGAGCTCGGCGGCCTTGTCCGCGAAGGCGGGGTGGGCGGCGGCCTGCCGGGCCAGCTCGAGGGCCCGTTCGGGCTTTCCGGCGTTGTGGTAGCCGGCGGCGCCGTTGTACTGGCAGGTCGCCTTGGTCGCCTGGACCGAGAGGATCTGAACCCGCTTCTTGACGACGAGGCGGGCCCGGCGTTCCGGGGCCATTTCCGAGGCCTCGATCTCCTCGATCTTCTTCTCCAGGCCCTTCTCCTTGTCCTCCAGGGTCATGGCCGCTCCGGCGAAATAGACGGCCGAGTTCAGCCAGTCCTTGCGGTCCGCGTAGAGCCGGCCCAAATAGAAGGCCGCGTCGCTCGCGGCCGGATCGAGGTCGAGGGCCTCGCGGAGGTCTTTCTCGGCGTCGTCGAGCCGGCCCTGCCGGTAGGCGATGACCCCCGAGAGGCCGGCGACATCGCTCACGCCGACCAGGAAAACCCGGGCCGCGTCGATCGACCGGCGCGCCTCCTCGAGCCGCCCGAGCTCGTTGAGGTTCCAGGCGGTCCAGTAGTGGCCTTCACCCATATAGTACGTTCCCAGCTCGAGGAGCCGGCCGAGCACTCCCAGGGCCTCGTCGCTGCGGCCGAGATAGCCGAGCGCGAGGCCTTTGCCGAGAATCGCGTCCCGGTACGTCGGCAGAAGCGCCAGGGCCTTCTCGTTCCATTCGAGACAGGTCTCCGTCTCCTCCGTCTGGAAGGCGACCTTGGCCAGGGAGATGAGAACGGACAGCGATTCGGGGATCTTTTCGAAGGCGGCAAGATAGTGACGCTCCGCGGTCAGCAGCTTGCCGGCCAGGAGCGCCTCGTCGCCGAGATAATAGTGGACTTCCGCGAACCCGGCGTCGCTCCGGAGCAGGGCGCCGAGCTCCCCGGCCTCGAACGCCGGGCAGACGGCGGCCTGGAAGGCCACGAGCGGCGAGCCGGCGTGGAGGTCCCGCAGGGCGGCGCGATCCAGCTTGTCCTGGAACTTGAAGAAGAACTCCCGGCGGAGGGTCAGCCGCAGCGCGGCCGCCAGGTCATCCGTGCCCGCCGGCCCCTCGAGGCCCCGGTCGATGTCGGGGATCCGGCCGGCGATCCAGTCCAGCTGTCCGTCGAGCGTCCGGCCGGCGGTTTGGTCGATCCCCGGGCTGCCCTTGATCTTGTTGGGAAGCCCGGCGACGAGCTCGAGCCAGGGGTTGTAGCGGGAGAGGGAGGGATCATCGACCTCGGGGCCCGGTCCCTCCGTGAGGATGCCCAGGTCCTTCCGGCGGAGCTCCAGGGCGATGGCCGCGCGGAGGGTGCGTTCCGCGACGGCGGCCCGTTCTCCGGGAACGGCCAGGGCCTCGCCGTAGATCCGCAGAGCCTCCCGCAGGGCCGTGTAATGACCCCGGTGGGCCAGGGCGTCGGCTTCGGCCAGCCGGGCTTTCCAATCGACGGCCGGCGCGGCCGGTCTGGCGGCGGGCTTGGTCGCCGACGCGCAGGCGCCGGACGCAGCCAGGACGGCGATCAGAAGAAAGGCATTACCCCAACGCCTCATGATCTCACCTCAGAGAATTCGCCCTCGGGCCCGGCTTCGTTTAGCCGGTCCGCGCCTGTAAAATCCATTGACGCCATTCTATGCTCCTTTACACCCGCGGAAAAGACCCCGGGCCGGTGCCGACCCGGGCGCCCGCCTTATGAGCGGGGGTGTTCCCGGCCAGAAAATAATGGCATATTCCGTGCAATAATGGCGGCGATGAAGAACGGGAGAAAGGAGCCGAGAACCATGAACAGAAGGGATTTCGTGGGCAAGGCCGGCTGCGCCGCCGCGGCCCTGGCCGCCGCCGGATTGGCCGGAGGGCAGGACAAGACCATTCAGGCCCCGCCTCCCCCTCCGCCGCCTCCGCCCAAGGCCAAGCGCTACAAGATCGACATCGAGATCTACGAGGCCCGTCCCGACAGCTGGTGCCACAAGAAAGGGGACACGTTCGCCTACCCCGCGGACTGGGGCAAGCTCTGCCCCTGGCTCCGGGCCAGTCTCAACGAGTTCGTCCGGCTGCTCGAGAACGGGGTCACCCTGCCATGGAAGTACGAAGGGACCCCCTACGCCAAGGAGATCGATCCCGAGGGCGTCACGACCGAGTACGTCCGCTGTCCGGACCCGACCTCCGACCTGGTGGCCAAGATCATCCGGACCCGCGTCTGAGACGCGCGGCCTCCGCCCGATGCTGCGGGTCCGCCGGGACGCCTCCCCAACCTTTCCCGGCGATCCGGAGTATTTAACAACGAAGGATCACCAGGAGTCCACATGATCAAGCCCCGCGCCGCGATCCCTGCCTTCTTCGCCGTCACCCTCTCCGCTATCTTCGCCGGCGCCGCATTCGGCTCCCAGGACCAGGCCAAGCCGGCCCGCGCCGAAGCCGCCCGGTTCGACATCGTCAAGGCGTCCGCCCCGATCAAGATCGACGGTGTCCTCGACGAGGAGGCCTGGGCGAAAGCCCCGGCCATCCCGCTGCCCTACGAATGGCAGCCGGGGGACAATATTCCCGCGCCGGTCCGGACCGAATGCTTCGTCACCTACGATCTCCGCAACCTCTACGTCGCCTTCCGCTGCTTCGACCCCGAGCCGAAGAAGATACGGGCCCATCTCATGGACCGCGACGACACCGACACGCTCATCCTCGACGACCACATCTCGTTCATGATCGATTCCTTCAACGACGAGCGGCGGGCCTTCCAGTTCCGGGTCAATCCCATGAGCGTCCAGGCCGACGCCAACTTCAGCGAGTCGGAAGGCTACGAGGATTTCTCCTGGGACGCCATCTGGGAGGCGAAAGCGAAGATCACGGACTGGGGCTGGGCGGTCGAAGTGGCCATCCCGCTCAGCCAGCTCCGCTTCCGTGAATCCGAAGGCCCGAAGACCTGGGGTTTCGAGGCCGGGCGGTCCTGGCCCCGGGACACACGGCACCGTATCAGCTCCCATGTGCAGTCGCGGAACGTCAATTGCCTCCTCTGCCAGTTCAACAAGCTGACCGGCTTCGAGGGCATCACCTCGGGGCAGAACATCGAGGTCAATCCGACGGTGACGGCCAGCCGGACCGACGCCATGGACATGTCGGCCTTCCCCGACGGCTCGCTCGAGAGGGGCCAGGTCAAGACCGAGAACGGCGTGACGGCCAAGTGGGGGGTCACCCCGAACGTCATCCTGAACGCCGCGGTCAATCCCGATTTCTCCCAGGTCGAGGCCGACGTCGCCCAGCTCGAGATCAACCGCCGCTTCGCCCTCTTTTACCCCGAGAAGCGCCCTTTCTTCCTCGAAGGCGCCGACTTCTTCCTCACACCGCTCCAGGCGGTCTTCACCCGGACGGTGGCCGATCCGCTTTGGGGGGCCAAGCTGACCGGCAAAGCGGGCCGCACTGCCATGGGCTTCTTTGCCGCCCAAGACACGCTCACCAATCTCGTCTTCCCCTCGAACCAGGGGACGATGCAGGGTTCGCTCGATCAGGACGTG
>JAPKZE010000506.1 GCA_026393955.1 Candidatus Aminicenantota bacterium | reverse complement strand
CGCCTGGCCGTCCGGGCCCGAGGGCCGGCCGACCAGAGCGGCGCCGGCGGCGCAGATCAGGATCAACGCAAAGGCCAGGATCGAACGCAGATTCTTCATGTCGATTCTCCTTTCTCTTGGCCGCGCCGAGATATTTCAATGCGCCGATCCGGGCGCGGGGGCCGCGTCGCCGGCCGACCGGCGGGCGGCGCGCCGGATGGTCACGGGCCCGAACAGTCCGGCCGGTATGAGGTCTTTGGGCTTCAACACCATGTTGGTGCGCGTATAAGGTTTGTGGCCCGGATCCAGGATATCCCCCATGAGGCGGTTGTTCCAGAGGTTGGTGACCTTGACCTCGAGGACGTTCCGGTCGGGCCTCAACAAGCCGGAAACGTCCGCTTGAAAAGGCTCCTTCCAAACGATGCCGAGGTCCTGGCCGTTGAGAGTCACTTCCGCGACTTCCCGCAGCGCTCCGAGGTCGAGGAGCCAGCTTCGCCCCTCCCGGAGCAGCGGCTCGCCGAACTCGAATTCCGCCGTATAGCCCGCCGTCCCGGAAAAATACCGGATGCCCGGATCTTCCGATCCGGTCCAGCTGATCAGGCCGCTCCAAAGGACGGATCCCGGCGCGCCCCAGCCCGGCGGAAAGCGGACCGTCCAGGGGCCCGGCACGGCGACGGCCGGCCCGTCTTCGGCTTTCAAGGGTTCCGGGGACAGAAAAGCCGCCGGCGTCGGCGTCGCGCGAAACACGACGAAGACGGAGCCGTAGGCCGGGAGCTCCAAGGTCAGCCGGCAACCGCCCTCGACCCGGGCGAACGAACGGCAGGGGACGATCCGGCCCGTATCGGGATACCAGAGCTCGGGCTTCCTGTCCGCCCCGACACGGAAGACCGCGTCGAAGGTTTCAGAGGCCTTGGCGCTGTTGGAGACGAAGTAGAGGTCGTCGTCTCCGGTGGATCGATGGATGAAATCGATGTGCTGGTCGGCGTTGGCGACGCCGAGCGCCCGGAAGTCGGGCCCCCGCCCCCGGTCACGCAGGATGTCGTTCAGAGGCACGCCCCAGATGATCCGGCCTTTCCCCAAGGCGCGTTCCTTGACCGCGGCGCCGTCGCAGGCGCCCCAGATCCCGTCGGCCAAGGCCCTGACCTCGTCGTCGCAGGCGGGGAATCCGGCCAGACCGGGGGCCCGGACGGGCTTCCGGCCGACGACCGTCGCTCCGGCCTCGATGAGCTCGCCGAGCTTCCGCAGGACCGCAAGAGGCATGTCCTCCCGGTCCGGCAGGACGAGCAGGGCGTAGCTCAGCCCGTCGGGAAGGACGATCCTCCCGCCCGAGACCCGCATCCTCTCCAGGATGACTTCGGAGTTGACGTAGTCGTAGTCGTAGCCCCGGTCCAGGGAGGAGGTCTGGATGGGCTTGGGCTGGCCGCAGTGCAGGCAGTCCGTGTCGGGGTAGATGGGCTTGATGTCCGGGTCGATCCGCCGCGCGGGCACGAGGTTCGGCGCCTGGTCGCCGTAATAGAAAGCGACATCGGCCGCGAAGAGGCCCTGTTGGAGGAGATAGTCGCAACGGGCCATGTATTCGATGAGCGGTCCGGCCTGGTCCCACCAGGTCGTGTTCACGTTGAAATGCTCGCCGGCGTGATAGACGAACCCGGGCCGGCCCGCGGCCGGCGGATTATGGGTGAAGGTGTGGAACGTGGGACGGTTCAAACCGGCGCAAAGCGCGATGTCGAAGCGCCGCTTGTATTCCGCGGGCCCGTCCTGCCAGCTCCGCCAGCCGGTCAGGGTCTCGGCGGCGACGATCCGCCGCCCGTAGATGTGGGCGGCGCTGGCGGCCTCTTTGACCACCCAGAACCGCTCGTGGTTCCAGAACTCCCCCATCGGGATATCGGCCGAGCCCAGCGCTTTAAGGGCGTCCACGCGGGCATACCCGCCGTGTCCCGCCTCGGCCAGGAGACTCACCCCCCGCCTGTTCAGAAGGTCCCGGACCGTGCGAAAGTGGTTCTCGATGATCAGGTCGCTGACGGTCTTCCGGTAATCATAAAGGAAGCGCCCGGCGACCCCGGGGTCCAGCGCCGCGGGGTCGAACAGCGCGGGCAGGTAAGGGACGGGGTCGTAGCCGTGCCGCGTCCGGAAAGCGTCGACAAAATCGTCGGTCCAATCGACCGCTTCGGCGACCTCATAGCTGTCGAGCATGAAGGTCTTCAGCGCATCGAGGCCCTTTCGGGCGCTCAGGATCCGGTCGAGGATATAGGTCATATCGACCGTCGCGGCGTCGCGGCTGAGATGATCGATGATCAGGCCGTCGGAGTTCGGGCTCGGGCATTCGAGGGTCTGTCCCGTGTTGCTGGCGACGATGCGCATGATCCGCGATCCGCCGGCCGGCGCGTCCCAATCCAAGCGCCCCTCGCTGTCCATGCGCCCCGAGATGTCGATCGCGGCGCCACCCGCCGGAACGGCCAGCACCGCGACGGCCTTCCAATAGGCGGTCACGCCGTCCGGGAGCGGGACCGTCGTCCGGACGCGGCCCGGGCCTCGGACCTCGATCTGCCGGCAGAGCAGCCTCCGGCTGGCGTTCTCGGGCTTGATCCACCCCCCGCCCGCGTTCCAGCTGCTCGAGGCGAACAGCCCCAGCTCGAGGCCGAGTCGGCCGGCCTGATCGATGGCGTGGGAAATGCTCCCCACCGATTCCGGGCCGAGAAAGGCGGGCCCGGCGGGAATGATCTTCCGCGGATCGCTGAGGCTGCCGACGTCCCAGATGATCGCCCCGGCCAACCCCTTGGCCTTCAGCTCCTCGAGCTCGCGGGTCAGTTGATCGCGGTCGACGTAGCCGTTGAGCCAGGCCCAAAGGACGCTCGGCCGGGCCGAGAGGGGCGGGTCAAAAAAGCCCTTTTCGGAGAGCGTGTTCCGGTCCGATGCCGGCCGGGATGAGCTCGGGGCCCCCGGCCCGCAGGCCATGAAGACCAGGAGGGCCGGGCCGAGAAACGCGAAGCCCATTGTGCGAAATACGCTCATGGCCACATCCTCGGGACCGAGGGCCCGGGGCGTCAATCCAGAGGAGGCAACTTGATGCCCATCCGCCGGGCGTCGGCGTTCACGACTTCCATCAGGCGGGCGAGCTGGTCATCCGCCAGCGGTTCCACGGTGTGGGAACCTAAGATCCGGGCGACTTCCTGGCAGGCCCGATCCCAGGCGCTCTTTCTCCCGCGATGGACCCAGGTGTCATAGGCATCGCGGTCGACCACGGGACCGGTCCGATAGACCTCTTC
>JAPKZE010000498.1 GCA_026393955.1 Candidatus Aminicenantota bacterium | reverse complement strand
AGGCGACCGGACGAGCGGGCCGCGAGGTCGTCGGCAAGGCGTCCGGTCCCATCGGGAGACCCGTCGTCAACGACGAGCATCCCGAGGCCGGGAATTGACTGCTCCAGGACGGCGGGCACAAATGCCGGAAGGTTGACGGCTTCGTTGAAGGTCGGGACGACCACGACGGCTTTCATGACGCGCGCGGCTTCGCATTGTACTCCGGAGGCCCCGCCCCGGCAACCCCGGCGCATCCGGCGTCCTTAGTTCTGTTTTGGCGGCTGTTTCCAAAATGAAGCGAGGGGACACGTACCGAAGCGGGACGTGTCCCCTCGGGGTCGATCCGATTATCTCTTGACGGGCGTGGCCTCGATCTCCACGAAGAGGGACTTGGCCTCGCGCTTGCTCTTCCAGATGGCCCAAACGGTGGAGGCCAGGAGCACCGCAACGACCGCGGCCAGGCCGGGCGTCATCTTGTTGTATTTGACGATGATCGGGGCCGCGATCAGGCTGACCAGATTGGTGACCTTGATCATCGGGTTGAGGGCCGGGCCGGCCGTGTCCTTGAGCGGGTCACCGACCGTGTCGCCGACAACGCCGGCCTTGTGGCGGTCCGAGCCCTTGCCCGTGCAGGCGATGATGTCTTTGGGCTCGTCCTCGATCGACTTCTTGGCGTTGTCCCACGCTCCGCCCGCGTTGGCCATGAAGACGGCCAGGAGCTGGCCGCTCAAGATGATCCCCGCCAGGAACCCGCCCAGGGCCTCGACCTGGAGGACCAGGCCGACGATAAGCGGCAGAAAGACCGAGATCAAAGCCAAAGGCACGAGCTCCTTCTGGGCCGCGGCCGTCGAGATCCCGACGACCCTGGCGTAATCCGGCTTGACCTTGCCTTCCATGATGCCGGGAGTCTTGAACTGGCGCCGGACCTCCTCGACGATGAGGCCGGCCGCCCGGGTGACGGCCCGGAGCGACAGCGAGCTGAAGAGCCAGGGGAAGGCCCCCCCGAGGAGCAGTCCGACGAAGACCTTAGTCTCGGACAGGCGGATGGAGGTCATGACGTTCTGGATGCCGAGCTGGAGCTGGACCCGGCCGACATCGGTGATATAGGACGCGAACAAGCTGACCGCGGCGATGACCGCCGAGGCGATAGCCACCCCCTTGGTGATGGCCTTGGTCGTGTTCCCGACGGCGTCGAGGTCGGCCATGATCTGGCGGGCCTTCATCGTCTCCTCATCGCACTGGTCGTGCCAGGACATCTCGGCGATGCCGTTGGCGTTGTCGGAGATCGGGCCGTAGGAGTCCATGGCCACGTTGTTGCCCGTGTGGCTGAGCATGCCGATGCCGATCATGGCTACGGCGTAGAGGACATAAAGCGACCCGGCCGAACTGTAGAGGGCCAGGGCGATGATGAAGCTGATGGCGATGATGACGACGGCCCAGACGCTCGATTCCATCCCGACGGCCAGGCCGGAGAGGATGGTCGTCGCCGGACCGGTCTTGGTCGACTTGACGATCTCCTTGACCGGGCCCTTGCGCGTCGAAGTGAAGTAGGAGGTCAGAGGGTTGAAGGCCACGGCCAGCCCGACACCGACCGAGGTCAGCATGGCCAGCCGCCAGTCGTGGGCGTAATTGACGGCCACGACGAACGACCAGATGATGGTGTTGACGCTCGAGACCTCGTAGGACCGGAACATGGCCTCCTCGGCGTCCTTGGCCCGCATGAACTTGATCGGGAAGCGCTCCCAGATCGGGACGGTGAACGTCCCCAGGATCGAGGAGATGACGCCGATGGCCCGGATGATCAGGGGATAGACGATCCACTTCAGGGCGTGGGCCGGGTCGAGG
>JAPKZE010000179.1 GCA_026393955.1 Candidatus Aminicenantota bacterium | reverse complement strand
GTCTTCATTCAGTGTTCTTTTAGCCCAAGTCGCCGATCATATCAATCCCCTCTCGAGGCAGAGAGGGAATTCGCCTCGAAGATCCCCGTCCGTGGAGGGGGGACCCGCGCAGCGGGGGGAACCGGACGACTGGTTCCCGGGGGGCCGGGGAACTAGAGGCGATTCCCGAGCAAAGGCGCAGAGAGGGGCCTTCCATGATCTTCAGACCTTGGGCTCCCGTGATTCCCACTTGCCGCGGAACGTGATCCAGAACGACAGGGCGATGAGCTTGAGGTCGAGCCAGAAGCTGCGCTTGCGGATGTAGAGCAGGTCGCAGCGGAACTTTTTCCGCCGCGGCGTCTCCCCCGGCAGGAAGACCTGGGTCAGGCCGGTCAGCCCGGGCCGGACCGCATGGCGCGCGTCGTAGCCGGGGATGTCCTTGATCGAGGTCGGACCCGCCCCGCCGTTGACTTCCTGCTCGTTCGGCCGGAGGGCCCGCGGCCCGACGAAGCTCATGTCGCCCTTGAAAATATTGAGGAGCTGGGGCAGCTCGTCCATGGCTGTCGCCCGCAGGACCCGGCCGACCCGGGTCACGCGCGGGTCGCCGGCGACGGCCTGGACCGGCCCGCTGGACTTCTCGGCGTCGACCACCATGGACCGGAACTTGAGCGCCTTGAAGGTCCGGCCGTTCCGGCCGACGCGCTCCTGGGCGTAGAAGAGCGGGCCGCGGTCCTCGAGCCGGACGGCCAGGGCGATGACGGCCCAGAGCGGCGCGGACAGAAGAAGCCCGAGGCCGGACAGGGCGACATCGAACGGCCGCTTGAGGAAGAGCGCCCGGCCGGCCGGCGAGGCCGGGTCGGCGTCGCGCCGGGACCCCAGCCGGGCGACCAGTGCGATCGCGGTCAGGATTCCCGCGGTGTCCACGGCCCAGTCGATCGGGCTGCCGTAGCGGCGGGGCACGAACGATTGGAGGAACTCGTCGAGGAAGCCGTAGGCGATCGCGGCGGCCGCCGCCAGGGCGCCCGCTCTCTTCGACCAGCGGGGCCCGCGGCCCGCCCGGAAGGCCCGATAGAACAGGAAGGCCAGGAAGCCGTACTCGATGAAGTGGAGGGTCTTGCGGAAGACGATGTACGAGACATCGAGCGCGTGCGAGGAGGCGTGCGGGGCGAGCCAGCGGAAGACCTCGGCGAAAGTGTCGTAGATCCAGCTCGAGGCCAGGGCCCTGTTCCCCACGGGGAAGATGAGGGCCATCCACGCGAGCGGCGGCAGAGCGTAGAGGACGAACCGCTGGGTTTTCGACATCCTGGTCATCGGGACACCATGGACCTCAAGAGCCGGTCGTAGGAGCCGAGGATCTTGTCCTTGGCGAAGCGGCGGACGACATAGGCCCTGGCGTTCGCGCCGAGGGTCCGCCTCTTATCAGGCGAGGCGGCGAGCTCGCGGACGGCAGCCGCGATGGCCCCGGGATCGTCCGGCGCCGCGGCCAGGCCGCAGCCGTTCTCGCCGAGGAGCACGGCGACCTCGGAGCCGGGCGCCGCCAGGCCGAGGATGGGCCGGCCGGCGGCCATGAAGGTGTAGAGCTTCGACGGCACGGACAGGTCCGATTTGTCGCGGTCGAGCGGAACGAGCAGGACGTCGCTCGCGGCCAGCAGGTCGGGCAGCTCCGGATAGGGCACGAACGGCAGGAAGAGGACGTTCGCGAGGCCCAGCGCGGCGGCTTTCTTCCGGAGGGCGTCCTTCTTCAATCCTTCGCCGACCACGACGAAGAGGATGTCCCGCTCGCCGGCCAGCCGTGCGGCCGCCTCGAGGGCCCGCTCGAGGGTGCGGCTGCTGCTGATGCTGATCGTTCCGGAGTACATGACGACGAACTTGCCGTCGAGGCCGTGGCGGCGCGCGACGGCGTTGTCCTTGGGACCGGGCTTGAGGAAGTCCGTGTCGACCCAGTTCGGCAGGACGGCCAGCTTGCCCGCGGCGACGCCCTTGGCCCGGAGGTTGCGGGCGAAGCCGTCGCTGATGACGGCGATCCGGTCGGCCAGCCCGTAGACCCCGCGCTCGAGCGCCTTGGCGAATCGGATCCCGACGGGGTTCCTCAGGATCCCGGATTCGATGGCCAGGTCCGGGTGGATGTCCTGGACGTTGACGAGGACGCGGGCCCCGCCGAGGACCGCGGCGAAGAGCGCCGGGACACCCAGCTGGAGGGGCGGCGTGCGCAGGAACAGGAGGTCGCCGCGGCGGACGGCCAGCAGGTTGACCAGGGCCCCGACCGTGTAGATGTTCCAGGCCAGGAGACGCCCGAGCGGATGCGGCCAGCGCGGCGCCCAGAATCTCTTCACGGTGAGACCGCCGGCTTCGCGCCGGGAATAGAAGAGGCCCCGGAACTCCTCCCCCCTTTCCCGGGGCATGGTCGTGACGACCTCGACCTCGTGCCCGGCTTGGGCCAAAGAACGGGCCAGCTCGTCCATGAGGACCGGGGCGCTGCCGAAGTCGGGCAGGTAGTACATCGTGTGCAGGAAGATCTTCATGGTTCCGGAACGGGGTTCTCGAGGGCCCATTGATAGATATAACAGACGGCCGGGACGAACAAGAGCAGATCGACCCCGTAAAAGGCGGCCGTCGACTCGAAGACGCTCCGGGCCGTGAGGAAGCCCAGGATGAGCACGGACTGCATGAGGAACGCCTGATCGGGTTCCGCGGCCGTCCGGATGCGGCCGACGACGCCGCCCCGCCACAGGAAGGCCCACAGGACGACGACGGCCGCGGCGAAGAGCAGGGCGCCGGGGATGCCGGCCTGGATCGCCGCGTGGAGGTACGAGTTGTGCATGTGCTGCGAGTCGAGCAGGAGCCGGTCGGCGTGGAAGCCCCAGCCGAGGA
>JAPKZE010000472.1 GCA_026393955.1 Candidatus Aminicenantota bacterium | reverse complement strand
CGGTGTTAGGGTTGACGATGATCTCGGCGGCCAGGTCGCGGATGGACGGCAGCGGCTCGCCGGCCTTGAGCCGGCCCGTCGCCGCGAGCCGGCCGATCTCCTGTTTGATCTGTTCGTAGATCGGAACGAAGCTTGTCGCGTCAACCCTGATCACGGTCGGACCTCCGTATTACTGTACTATTATTATAGTACAGTTTTCGCAAAAGTCAAGCCCATTCTTTCAAAGGGATTCCTCAGCGCTTGAGCGTCCGGTATTTCAGGCGGTGGGGCTGGTCGGCGGCGCTGCCCTTGCGCCGGCGCAGGTCCTCGTGATACTCGGAGAAGTTCCCGAAGATCCAGTGGACGCTGCCGTCCTCCTCGAAGGCCAGGATGTGGGTGGCCACGCGGTCGAGGAACCAGCGGTCGTGGCTGACGACGACGGCGCAGCCGGCGAACCCGGCCAGGGCGTCCTCGAGGGCGCGCAAGGTGTTGACGTCGAGGTCGTTGGTCGGCTCGTCGAGCAGGACGACGTTCCCGCCCTCGGCCAGGGCCTTGGCCATGTGGACGCGATTCTTCTCACCGCCGGAGAGCATCGCGCACTTCTTCTGCTGGTCGGTGCCGCCGAAGCCGAACGAAGCGCAATAGGCCCGGTAGTTGAGCTCCCGGCCGCCGACCTTGATGAGCTCCTCGCCGCCCGAGATCTCCTCGAACACGGTCTTGTTCGGATCGAGGGTCCGTGACTGGTCGGCGTAGGCGATCTTGACCGTCTCCCCGATCCGGATCGTCCCGGCGTCGGGCCTCTCCGACCCGAGGATCATCCGCAGCAGCGTCGTCTTGCCGGCCCCGTTCGGGCCGATGATGCCGACGATCGAGCCGGGCGGGAGGCTGATCGTCAGGCCGTCCATGAGCACCCGGTCGCCGTAAGCCTTGGTCACGCCTGCCACGTCGATGACCACGTCCCCCAGCCGGGGGCCGGGCGGAATGGGCAGCTCCTGGTCCTCGCGGTAGTGCTCGAAGTCCTGGCCGAGGAGCTGTTCGTAGGCGTTGACGCGGGCTTTGCCCTTGGCCTGGCGGGCCTTGGGCGATAGGCGAACCCACTCGAGCTCGCGGGCCAGGGTCCGCTGGCGCCGCGACTCCGTCTTCTCCTCGACGGCCAGCCGGGCCTGCTTCTGCTCCAGCCAGGACGAGTAGTTCCCCTTCCACGGGATGCCCTCGCCGCGGTCGAGCTCCAGGATCCAGCCGGCCACGTTGTCCAGGAAATAGCGGTCGTGGGTCACGGCGATGACCGTGCCCTTGTACTCCTGCAGGTGCCGCTCGAGCCAGCCGACGGATTCGGCGTCGAGATGGTTGGTCGGCTCGTCGAGGAGCAGGATGTCGGGCTCCTGGAGCAGGAGCCGGGTCAGGGCGACCCGGCGACGCTCGCCGCCCGAAAGCACGGTCACGGGCGTCTCCGGCGGCGGGCAGCGGAGAGCCTCCATGGCGCGCTCGAGGTGGCTGTCGAGGTTCCAGGCGTCGTGCTTCTCGATCTCCTCCTGAAGGCGCGCCTGTTCGGCCAGCAGGGCGTCCATATCGGCGCCGGCATCCCCGAATTTATCGCAGACCGCGTCGTACCGGGCCAGGAGGTCGACGACCGGCTGGACGCCCTCGCGGACGATCTCGATGACGGTCTTCGTCGGATCGAGTTGGGGGTCCTGGTCGAGCAGCCCGATGCTGTAGCCCTTGCTGACGGCGATCTCGCCGATGTAGCCCTGGTCCTTCCCGGCGATGATATTGAGCAGGGTCGACTTGCCCGAGCCGTTGAGCCCGAGGACGCCGATCTTGGCCCCGTAGTAGAAGCCGAGCGAGATGTCCTTCAGGACCTGGCGGTTGGGCGGATGGACGCGTCCGACCCGCGACATGGAGAAGATGACTTGTGTATCGGATGGCATGGGGCAATTGTAGTGGAAACCGGGCGCCGCGTGAATCACCTCTTTCGGACGCCAAACCGTTAAGAACGCGTTTTCAGGCCCAAAAACGACGATTTAAGGCCCTTTTATCGTCGAAAACAGAGTTTAAGTAATTGATTTATATGAATGTTCCTGTGGTCCGACCCCATTACTTGAGAATGTAGCCGATGGCCTGATCGAGAAGGCTTTCGAAATCCTCGGGGTACCAATGGCCGATCTTCGGCGTCAGGTGGAAGACGGCCGGCAGCCCGAGCATTTCCATGCGGCTCATCAGGCTCCGCTGCTGCTCGACCCGGTTATCCGCCTCCGTCGTCAGGAGAGTGCCCCGCACGCCGCGGGCCTTTGCGGCCAGGATGTCCTCGTCTCCGATCGTCGTGGGCACCTCGGGGCAGAGGACGACGAAGCCCCTCACGGGAAGGAAGTTTTTCAAAGCGGCGACGAGCGAGCCGAAGCCGCCCGAGGAAAAGCCGCCGATGATCACCCGTCCGGTGTCCACGGGGTATTCCTTGAGGGTCCGCTCATACGCGGCTTCGAGGTCCCTCCGGGTGACGGCGACGTCCTGCCAGTGAAAGCCCTTCATGCTGGCGACCTGGGAGGATTGGACGTAGGCGGTGAGGAATTCGCCGCGGAGGCGGGGCGAAGTCCAGACGGGCTTGAAATCGGCCAGGGATTCGCCGCCGCCGTGAAGCGCGATAAAAAGGGGGTATCTTTTGGCCGGATCGTAGGACGCCGGCGTCGCCACCTCGATCCTCAGGGAGGCTTTGCTTTGGGCTTGTTCGACGCGGGACCGGTTTTCTTTCAGGAAGGCCTCGAAGCGAGGCGTGCTCCGGACCGGATCCCACGCCCCGGCCGCGAAATCCCAGAGCCCGTAAAACACCCCCCGGCGATGGCCCTCCTCCAGGGCCTGGGTCGCCTTGTCGAGATCGCCCAGGTAGAGACGCGCCCAGGCCAGATTATAAGTGTTGGCAAGGACGTTGTCGGGAAACCGGTCCAGGACAGTTTCGAGAAGGGCGGCCGCTTCGGCGTATTTTTTCTGGCCGAAGAGCTCCCCCAGGTAGGTCCTCATTTCCCCATAACTCGAGAATTCGCGCTTCTCCTGGGCCGCTCCGGGGATCCCGGCGAGCATTGCCGCGATCAGGCCTAAGGCGATAATGGCTTTATTCATCCTATGACCTCCGGCGATCGATCCCTTGTTCTCTCCGGCCCGGGCAACAAAGAATTCGTTTTTGGGCCTAAAAACACCTGTTTTAAGCCATCCTGGAGCTAATAATTGCGCTTAAGTAATTGATTTATATGAATGTTCCTGTGGTCCGACCCCGTTATGTCGGATGGCATGGGAAGATTGTATCCGAAACGGCCCGCCTCTGGTAGCCCGCCCCCGGGGCAGTCCTGGTCCATAATGGATGCGGCTTGTTTTTCCCCGGCCTTTGTTGTTATCATAACCTCTTGAATATCAAAGACATCCTGG
>JAPKZE010000270.1 GCA_026393955.1 Candidatus Aminicenantota bacterium | reverse complement strand
ACGACAACTTCGCCACCATCGTCATGGCCATCGAGCGCGGCCGCTGGATCTACGACAACATCAAGAAGTACCTGACCTACCTGCTCCGCTGCAACATCACCGAGGTCATCGTCATCGGCGGCGCCGTCCTCGTCCTCGGGCCGCACTACCTGCCGCTCCTGCCGGCGGCCATCCTTTACATCAACCTGGTCACCGACGGGCTGCCCGCTCTGGCGCTGGGCGTGGCCCCGGCCGACCCGGACGTCATGCGACGGCCCCCTCGCGACCCCAAGGAGAAGGTCTTCACCAAGGACATCCTGCTCTTCCTGGCCATCGCCGTCGTGATGTGGAGCCCGCTGCTGCTCTTCGTCTTCATCCACGACCTCAAGGACATCGTCCACGCCCGGACGGAGCTCTTCTACCTGTTCCTGTTCGTCGAGCTGGTGATCGCCCTGAACTCGCGGTCCCTGAGATACAGCTTCTTCACGCTCCGGCCGCACAAATGGCTGGTGATAGCTGTCGTCTCCCAGGTGGCCCTGACGGCCGGACTGCTGCTGATACCGTCCATCCGCGCGGGCTTCGGGATCCTGCCGCCCCGGCCTCAGGACATCGCGATCATGCTGGCCTTCGGCGCATTCGTCTTCCTGTCGATGGAAGGGATCAAGGCCTATCTGCGCCGGCGGGCCTGAGCGCGCGGGCTATTTCTTCTTCTTGGCGGTGAAGGGGAAGGTGCCGAAGTCGCCGGCCTGGACGTCGCCGGACATGGTCTCGCCGTCAATCTTGCCCTTATAGGTGAGCGCGAACTCGCCTTGGGGCGTGCTGATGGTCACGGTCCACTCGAGGTCCTGGCCCTTGACCGTGCCCTCGCCGGCCATCTCGAAGCCCCCGGGGCCGGACATGGTGAACTTGAACTTGTCGTTGTCCTGGACGAAGGTCGCGTCGGCCGTCATGTCGCCCTGCGGCGACTGCGTCGTCATCTCCCAGACGCCGGCGACGTCGACGGGCTTGGCCGGGGCGGCCGGCTTCGCCGGGGGGGCCGTTTGCGCGGCGAGCGAACCGGCAACGAGGATCAGGGCCAGAATGTAACGAAAGCGCATGGGTCTCTCCTTTCTCTTTTCCGTGAGCCTCCTTTCATACAACAGGTCCGGCCGTTCGTCAATATCGGGCCTCCTGACGATGCCCTTCCCATCCGGCGGCGAAATGTGTATAATAGGCCGCTCACGTCGGGGAGTAGCGCAGCCTGGCTAGCGCACAGCGTTCGGGACGCTGGGGCCGTGGGTTCAAATCCCACCTCCCCGATCTTTTTTTATCACCTCTCGAACCATGATCATCAGATCGCTTGCGAACACGGCCGGCTTCAAGGCGGGAGACTCCTCCTTCCTCCAAGAGCTCCTGAGGCCGTCGGAAGAGACCCCGGCCATCCGCTACAGTCTGGCCCGGGCCGAGGTCGGCCCCGGCCAGAGCACCCTCCCCCACCGGCTGAAGACCGCCGAGGTCTATTACGTCCTCGAAGGCCGGGGCCTGATGCACGTCGGCGAAGAGACGGCCGAGGTCGCGGCGGGGCAGGCCGTGTACATTCCCCCGGGAGCGGTCCAGTTCATCGAGAACAGGGCGGCGAACCGGCTGGCCTTCCTCTGCCTCGTCGATCCGGCCTGGACGCCGGCGGACGAAGAGGTCCTATGAAGCTGAGCTGGGCCCAGGCGTTCACGTCCCTCAAATATCCCAACTACCGGCTCTGGTTCTGGAGCCAGATGTTCTCGATGTTCGGGACCTGGATGGAATCGACGGCCCTGGGCTTCCTCGTCTTCGATCTGACCAGGTCCCCGGCCTACCTCGGCCTCGTCGGCTTCGCGGCCGGGGCCCCGACCTGGCTGTTCATGCTCTACGCGGGGGTCATCGCGGACCGGGTGTCGCGCCGGACCCTGCTCGTCATCACCCAGACGGCCATGATGCTGCTGGCGTTCGCCATCGCCGCCCTGACCTTCCTGCACTGGATCCAGACCTGGCACATCCTGGTCATCGCCGTTCTCCTCGGCACGGCCAACGCCTTCGAGGCCCCGGCCAGGCAATCCTTCGTCCTGGAGATGGTCGGGCGGGAGGACATGACCAACGCCATCGCCCTGAACTCGGCCATGTTCAACACGGCCATGGCCGTCGGCCCCGCGGCCGGGGGACTGATCTACGGCTTCTTCGGTCCGGCCTGGTGCTTCGCCATCAACGGCGTGACGTTCATCGCCGTGATCGTCGCCCTGCGCAAGATGCGCCTCCCGCCGTTCACGCCGCCGGCCGTCCGGACCTCGGCCCTGGCCGACCTCAAGGAGGGCTTGAGGTATGTCGCCGCCCATCCCCTCATCCGGACGATCATCGGCCTCATCGGCGTGATCAGCCTCTTCGGCATCTCGTTCGTCACGCTCTTCCCCGCCTGGGCGGTCAACGTCCTCCACGGCGACGCCAAGACGAACGGTTTCCTCCAGTCGGCCCGCGGCCTGGGCGCGCTCGTCGCGGCCCTGCTCATCGCCTCGCTCGGCCGGTTCCACTTCCGCGGCAAGCTCCTGACCTTCGGGACCTTCGCTCTGCCGGCCGCCATCGCGGCCTTCGCGCTGGCCCGCTGGACGCCCCTGTCGCTTCTCCTCGTCTTCGCGACCGGCCTCTCGCTCATCCTCGTCTTCAACCTGGCCAACACCCTCGTCCAGACCCACTCGCCCGACTCCATGCGCGGCCGGATCATGAGCGTCTACGCGCTGGTCTTCTTCGGACTGCTGCCGCTCGGCTCGCTCGGCGTGGGCGTGACGGCGGAAAAGCTCGGCCAGACGGCGGCCATCCTCATCGGGGCGGGGGTGACGCTCGGGGCGGCCACGGCCCTGGCCGTCTTCATGCCGCACCTGCGCCGGCAGACCTGACGCCGGCGGCGCGGCGGCGGGCCTCAGGCGATCTCGACCAGACTGTACGTCCGGCGGCCCAGGCCGATCTTCTCGCCGTGGGCGAGCTGGCCCGACCAGTCGATGTCGTAGCCGGCCCGCAGCGGGTCCTGCCCCCCTCCGCCCGCCACGAGCAGGTCTGCCGTGGCCTGGTCGACGGCCACCGGGTCGAGGCAGGCCAGGATGCCGATATCCTCCGTGATCCCCTTCTGGTTCTTGGCCATGCAATCGCAGTCCTTGGTCACCTGGATGAGGAAATTGACGTAGACGGCCTTGCCCTGGAAGTGGGTCGCGACCCGATGGGCGTACTCGGCCATCTTCTCCTGGAGGCGCAGCGAATCCTCGTCCCACTTCATCTTGATGGCGCCGAACTTGCAGACGACCAGGCACTCGCCGCAGCCGATGCACCGGGCCGGGTCGATGACGACGTGGCCCTCGGCCTGGACGATGGCCGCCTCGGGGCAGAAGGACATGCAGACGCTGCAGTTCCGGCACTGTTTGGCGTTGACCCGGGGGTGGGTGACCGAATGCTGGTCGAGCTTGCCGGCCCGCGAGGCGCAGCCCATACCGGTGTTCTTGATGGCCGCCCCGAGGCCCGTCTGGACGTGCCCCGTGACGTGGGTCAGGCAGATGTAGGCGTCGGCGTCGAGGATGGCGCTAGCGATCTTCGAGGAGGCCGTCCGGGCCTGGGCGCTCTTCGGCTCCTGCTTGTCCCGGCCGATGAGGCCGTCGGCGATGATGACGGGGAGGCCCGTCGTCTCCGGCGTGAAGCCGTGCGACCAGGCCAGACGCAGGTGGTCGATGGAGTTCGAGCGGTTGCCGACGTACAGGGTGTTGGAATCGGTCAGGAAGGCGTGCTTGGTCCTCTGGCGGACCTCCCAGATGAGGCCGGTCAGCCACTGCGGCTTGATATAGCCGGTGTTCCCGGCCTCGCCGAAGTGGATCTTGAGAGCGGCGAAATCGCCCTCGGCGATCCGCTCGTTGAGCCCCGTCGCGAGGTAGACCCGCTTCGCTTTCGCGGCGAGGACCTCTGCGGGATCGCTTCCCGTAGCGCGAATGAAGTGGACCTGGCTGGTCATGCGAGTCCGTCCCACGGTCAGGCCTTCAGGACGGCGTCGACCGCCGCCCGCCCGGCGCCGGGTTTGAGCCCGTGCCCCAGCGCCCCGAGCGTCTTCTCCACCGCCGCGACCGCGAACCGGACCTGGGCCATGGTCAGGTTGCCCATGTGGCCCATGCGGAAGACCCGGCCCGCCGTGGGGCCAAGGCCGCCCGCGACCACGACGCCGTTCGCGGCGAGGCCGGCCCGGAAGGCCTTGTCCTCGACCCCGTCCGGGTAGCGGACGACCGAGAGCGTCGACGCCTCGAATCTCGGGTCGGCGAAGAACGAGAAGCCGAGGGCGGCCAGGCCGGTCCGAATGGCCTCGGCGAAGAGGCTGTGACGTTCGAACCGTTCCTCCATCCCCTCTTCGAGGATGATGCGCGTCGCCTCGGCGAAGGCCCGGATCTCGTTGACGCAGGGCGTCGAGAAGTACTTCGAGGGATCGCGCATGATAGGCAGCCAACGCAGGACGTCGGAGTAATAGGCCGGGATCGAGGCCAGGCCGCGGCGCTTCTCCATGGCCAGCTCGGAGAACACGCACAGGGCCAGTCCGGGCGGCGCGCCCAAGCACTTCTGGGCCCCGGTCAGGACGACGTCGATGCCCCAGGCGTCCATGCGCTCGGCGATGCCGCCCGTGGCGCAGACGCCGTCCACGATGAAGAGCGAGCCCGTCTTCTCGAGCACCTGGCTGTACTCCTCGACCGGGGCGCAGGCGCCCGTGGCCGTATCGACGTGGGTGCAGACGACGACGTTGTAGTTCGCGGTTTTCAGCCGCGCGTCGAGCTCGCGCGGCGTGACCGCCCGGCCCCACTCGCAGGCGAGGACGTCGTGATCGATGCCGAACGCCTGGCAGATCTGGGCCATCCGGTCGCCGAAATAGCCCTGCGACAGGACCAGGACCCGGTCGCCGGGGCCGGCCGTGTTGAGGAGGGCCATCTCCATCGACAGCGTCCCGGCGCCCGCGACGATGAACGGCTCGCCGTTGTCGCAGAAAACGATCTTCTTGAGGTTCTCGCAGGCCTCCTTGAGGTCACGGGCCATCTCGGGACTGACATGGGAGACGGTCGGCAGGGCCAGGGCGTCGAGGATGCGCGGC
>JAPKZE010000381.1 GCA_026393955.1 Candidatus Aminicenantota bacterium | reverse complement strand
ATCGTTTTCCGTCCCGAATGAGACACGGCTGGCGACGGTCGGCCCCTGAGGCTCCCATACAGGATGAAGTCTCCCAATCCCAGGCGGAGCTGCGGCGGCGCTGAGTGTCCCCCTGAAGATCCCCGTGGTGGAGGGGGGACCCGCGGAGCGGGGGGAACCGCACGAACTGGTTCCCGGGGCCGGGGAGCTAAGGGGGGACCTCAGCGACGGAAACCGCTGCGAAGCCTGGGTGGGAGACGACCTTTTCGGGTATAAAAAAAGAGGGGGAGAAGGATCCTCCTTCTCCCTTTTCACAACCTTGGCACCGCCTCTTTCGAGGCCGTCGCGCCTTGGAGGCTGCGACCGCGGGTAGAATCTCATGGCCCGCCGCCGGGGTCAATCGCCGGACGGGGTGATTGCCGGGGTGAGAATGCGGCGGTTTTCCCACCCCCCGCGGCGACCGGGGGCGTTGCGAAGACCGGGTCCAGAGGCTATAATCCCCTTTCCCCGATTCCCAGGAGGTCCCATGGAAAAGATCAGGTCCGTCAGGAACCGCGACGACGTCGTCCGCCTGCTCTCGGCGGCGCTCCGCCACGAGTGGGCCGTCAGCTTCGAATACGTCATCCACGCTTATTCCATGCCGAAGGGCAAGTTCCTCTACGAGGACCCCGTCCTGAAGCAGACAACCGACGCCCGGGCCCAGACGATCCAGATCGGCATCGACGAGATGTATCACGCCCTCCAACTGGGCGTCATCCTGACCCAGATGGGCGCCGCTCCGAGCTTCGGCACCGACGAGATCGTCCGCTTCCCCCGGATCGTCGACAACCTCAAAGAGGACAAGAGGACGGAGGACGAGGTGACCGCCCTCTACCAATCCGCCGAGGTCGAGCCCGGGGCGTTCTCCAAGGTCGAGAACATGATCTGGAACATCTCCCACGACGAGGTCCGCCACTCCGCGCAGTTCGCCGCCATGATCGCGGCCATCGAGTCCTCGGGGGAGGCCGGGGCCGAGGGCTTCCGTCCCCACCCGGACCGCGGCCGCCGCGAGGACCTGACCCTCCTCCACGGCCTCTGCCGGCTCGAGAACGAGGCGGCCCACCGCTACCTGCGTTATGTCATGATGTTCAGCGAGCATCAGGACCTCAGCCAGCGCCTCTTCAAGAACTCGATCAACCACATGCGCCACTGGGACAAGCTCTCGGGCGTCCTCGTCAAGCTCGGCGACGTCGTGGCCATCGAGAACGCCGTGGTCGACGCGGCGGGGGTCGAGCGGAGCCCGCGGCCCATGCCGACGGAGTACCCCGGGACGGACCGCGTCTCGGCGCTCGAGACGCTCCCCGGCCTCGAGCGCGAGATCGCCGGCCTGTACGAGTCCGCGCTCAAGCTCGGCCTGCCCGAGGACATCCGGGCCCAGCTCCGGCTCCACCTGGCCTTGACCCGCGAACACGTCTTCACCCAGGACAAGCTCCTGGCCAACGCGCGGCGGATCAAAGGCCTGGCCTGAGCCGGGATCCAGTTGACTTTGGCCCGCCGCGGCATAGAATAGGAACGATGGCCGACGCGATCCGGATCGAGAACCTTCAGAAACGTTTCCGCCTCGGGTTCATTCCCAAACCCCGCCAGATCCTCAAGGGCATCACCTTCTCCGTCCGCGAGGGCGAGACCTTCGGCTACCTCGGCCCGAACGGCGCCGGCAAGACGACGACCATCAAGTGCCTGCTCGGCCTCATCCATCCCGACGCCGGGACGATCGAGATCTTCGGCCGCCCCCACAGCGCCCCGTGGTCCCGCCAGTCCCTCGGCTTCCTGCCGGAGAACCCCTATTTCTACGACTACCTGACCGCCCGCGAGTTCCTGTCCTTCACGGCCGACCTGTTCGGCCTCGGCCGGGAGGTCAAGGAGGAACGGATCGCCCGCCTCCTCAAGCTCGTCGGCCTGGAGCGGGCCGCCGGCCTGCCGCTCCGGAAGTACTCGCGGGGCATGCTCCAGCGGGCCGGCCTGGCCCAGGCCCTCATCAACGACCCCAAGCTGGTCGTCCTCGACGAGCCCCTGGGCGGCATGGACCCCCTCGGCCGCAAGGAGATCCGGGACATCATCGTCCGCTTCAAGGACGAGGGCAAGACCGTCTTCTTCACCTCGCACATCCTCCAGGACATCGAGATGATCTGCGACCGCGTGGCCATCATCGTCGGCGGCCGCATCGTCAAGGAGGGCGGCCTGCGCGACCTCGTCTCGGAGAAGGTGCTGTTCACCGAGGTGACCGTCTCGGGCCTCCCGCCCCAGACCTTCGCCGGGCTGGGCGAGAGCGTCTCGGCCCGGGGCGACCGGGTCCTCCTCAAGGTCTATGACGAGGCCCGGGTCGACGAGGTCGTCGGCCTCATCCACGACCGCAAGGGCCGCCTCATCTCCCTCAGCCCGCGGACGGAAACCCTCGAAGACATCTTCGTCGACACGGTGACGCGGACATGAAGATCGGAGCCATCGCCGGGATCACCTTCAAGGAAGCCAAGCGCGACCGCATCCTCTACCTGCTCTTCTTCTTCGCCGCCGTCGGCATCGTCGCCAGCCGGGTCCTGGCCGTCCTGACGGTCGGCGACCGGATCAAGATCATCAAGGATGTCGGCCTGGCCTCGATCTCGATCTTCGGCGTCCTGATGGCCATCCTCATCGGCACGGGGCTCGTGTACAAGGAGATCGACAAGAAGACGATCTACACCCTGCTGGCCAAGCCCCTGCACCGGGCCGAGTTCATCCTGGGCAAGTTCCTCGGCCTCGTCCTGACGCTCTTCGTCATGACGGCGGCCATGACCGCGATCTTCCTGGCCATCGTCTACGCCCACACGCTCAAGGTCGAGACCGGCCTCCTCGTGGCCATCGTCTATACCTTTCTCGAGCTGGTGCT
>JAPKZE010000374.1 GCA_026393955.1 Candidatus Aminicenantota bacterium | reverse complement strand
AGGGCTACGACTGGACGGGGGAGGGGCAGGCCCTCTTCCGCCCGACCGGCGACAAGTCGGCCCTCGAGGTCGATTTCGACGTGACCAGGGCGGAGTACCGGGCCCTCGTCCTGCGCATGACCTACGCCGACGATTACGGCGCCTACCGCATCCTCCTCGACGGCAAGCCCGTGCCGCTGGCCGAGGACGGGACGCACCCGCCCCAGAGCCCGGTCTTCGATTTCTATTCCCGGGACCTCGACGTCAGAGACGTCTATCTCGGCAGTCTCAAGCTTGCGCCCGGAAAACATACGCTTCGGTTCGAGGCGGCCGGACGCCACCCCCTGTCCAAAGGGAACGCCCTCGGCCTCGACTCGGTGAGATCGCGGGAGCGCTGGGCCAAGAAGAGGAAGCTGCTGACCTGACACCGACCGGAGCGAACGGAAGTGAGCGGAGGGCAGAATTCCGGCGGAGCGACTCGGAGCCGGACTTCTGCGAAATATCTTAGTAGAGTTTCCGGACGGGCAGGACGAGCCAGGATTCGAAGAGCTCGAGGCACTCGGAGCGCATGAACCCGGGGACGAGAACGATTCGGCTCCGGCCCAAGGACTTCATCCGTGCGTTCGAG
Organism: Candidatus Aminicenantota bacterium; assembly: GCA_026393955.1. Taxonomy (GTDB): domain Bacteria; phylum Acidobacteriota; class Aminicenantia; order Aminicenantales; family Saccharicenantaceae; genus RBG-16-66-30. The sequence goes on along the minus strand of JAPKZE010000374.1, from coordinate 4,363 downwards.
ATGCGGAGCTCGTGGAACCCGGCCCAGGCCGCGTCGCGGATCCCGGTGCCGTAATAGACCGCGCCGATGCGGGCCCAGTGGATGGCCCCGAAGCACATCGGGCAGGGCTCGGTCGTCGAATAGATCTCGCACCCGGACAGGTCGAAGGTCCCGAGCCTCTTGGAGGCCTTGCGGATGGCGTTGACCTCGGCGTGGCAGGTGGCGTCGCCGCTGAGAACGGTGTTCCGGGCCGCGGCCAGGACCCGCCCGTCCTTGACGATGCAGGCGCCGAACGGCCCGCCGTCGGGCCGAGCCAGGTTCTTGCGGGCCTCACGGATGGCCCGGGCCATGAAACGGCCTTCGGGCAGGGGTGGTTTCGTCCTCATGGTCCCTCCGGCCCGATTATACTCTGTTGACCGAGGCGACTTAAATCTGATTTAATAGACGGCATGAAGCGTACTTCCGTCCTGCTCGCGCTGGCCTTGGCTTGTGTCCTCGCCCTGGGCCCCGCCCCAAGGGCCGTCAGCGGTCGTGTCGCTCTCGTCCGCATCCCGAAAGTCCCGGTCTCGACGATGTCCGTCCTGGCCAGGCTCGGGATCGACGTCCGTCAGGAGCTGGCCACCTGCCTGCTGGCCCTGGCCGACCAGACCGACCTCGACCTCCTGCGCCGGAGCGGGGTCCGCTTCACGGTCCTGGACAGGAACACGGCCCGGCGCGAGTTCCTGGTGGTCGGGACGACCGGCCCCGGGGACCTCGAGTCCCTGCGGGCGGCCGGCCGGGCCGTGGCCGTAGAGCCGGGCACGGCGGTCTTCTGGACGGAGGCGGGGAGTCCCGCCGAGTCCGTCCCCGCCCGGCTGCCGCGCAAAGCCCTCGCGCCCAGGTCCGTCCTGCCCTATCTCCGGCCGCGTCCGTCCGCGATCCCTGCGGGGGGCCAGGCCGCGGTCCAGGACCCCTTCGTCGAGACGATCGTCGCGCTCGTCTCGAGCGCCGATCTCACCGCCGGCGTCCAGACGCTCCAGGATTTCCAGACCCGGTACGCCGCGACCACGAACTGCGACGCCGCCGGCGAATCCCTCTACAGCGCATTCACGGCCCTGGGCCTGGACGAGGTCCGTTTCGAGCCGTTCACCTATTCCGGGGGCCGCACGTCGCGCAACGTCGTCGCCGAGAAGACCGGCGAGACCTACCCGGATGACATCTATGTGATCTGCGCCCATTACGACTCGACCTCGCCGTCCGCGACGCGCGAAACCCTGGCTCCGGGCGCCGACGACAACGCCAGCGGCACCGCCGCCGTGCTCGAGGCGGCCCGGGTCCTGGCGCCCTTTCCGCTCGACTTCACGGTCCGCTTCATCGCCTTCTCGGCCGAGGAGTGGGGTCTCTACGGGAGCCGGGCCCACGCCTCCGCGGCCCGGGCGGCCGGCGAGCGCATTCTCGGCGTCATCAACCTGGACATGATCGCCTACGCCAATGCCGTGCCCGAGGACCTCGAGTACATCGTCAACGAGGATTCGGCCTGGCTGGCCGAGCTCTTCCTGGCGGCCGGGGGGCATTACGCCGCGCTCGCGGGACGCAAGACCGTGGACGCCTCGATCATTTATTCCGATCACTCGCCTTTCTGGGACCAGGGCTATCCGGCCCTGCTGGCCATCGAAGATTACCCCCTGAACAATCCCTATTACCACCAGACGAGCGACACGCTCGACAAGCTGGACACCGGCTTCTTCACGAGCGCGACGCGCGCCTCGGTCGGGCTGTTGGCCGAGCTGGCCCAGCCGGTCAGGGAGGGCTATCCGCGCACGCCCGTGGGCCTCGCCGCCGGCTCCGTCGTCTACAGCTCCCTGTTCAACAGCCTGAGAGCCATCCAACTGAGCTGGCCGGCGCAGTCCGATGCGACGGGCTACAACGTCTACCGGACGGGCTTCTCCCATTTGAGCTACGTCAAGCTCAACGACGCGCCCTTGGCCGCGGCCGTCTTCAACGACGAAACGGCGGCCGCCGACCGGACCTATTATTACGTGGTCACCGCCGTGGGATCGACCGGGCTCGAAAGCAACCGGTCCCGGGAGCTCGAGGTGGCGGCTGAAGCCGGTTCCGCCGTCCGCGCCTCGACGGTCTTCACGCCGCTCCTGCGGGGGCCGCGATGAGGGCCCGGCGGGTCGGGGCGGCCCTGGCGCTCGCCGTCCTGGGACTGGCCGCCGCCGCGACGGCTCAGCACCTGACCGTCTCGCTCGCCGCCGGCGGTTTCTCCCCCTCCGACGCGACCTATCGCCAGATCTACGGCAACGGCATGGTCATCGCCGGGGATGCCTGGCTGGCCTTCGAAAAGCACTTCGGGCTGGCCGTCGGGTTCGGCCGGCTGTCGGACGACGGCCTGGCCGTGCCCGTTTCCGGGGGCGAGGCCTCCTTTCCGCTGAGCTTCACGCGGACCACCGTCCCGCTCCTCGTTTTCTACGAGCTCGGCTCCAAGGCCGTCACCGTCCGTCTGGGCGCCGGCGCCGGCTTCCACAGCTACCGGGAGTCCTGGCAGACCGTCGACCTCGAGTTCAGCGACAGCAAGGTGGGGCCGCGGCTCGTCCTGGCCGTCTCGGCGGCGATCTTCGCCCGGCTCTCCCTGTACGCCTCGGCGACCTACGATTCCATCCCCAGCGGCGCGGGCGCCGCGCTGGGCACAAATATCGATCTGGGCGGCTTCCAGGTCCTCGGAGGCCTGGCCTACCGGATATTCTAGGAGGACCCATGAGCGACGACAGCAAGAACACCAGCCGAAGGGATTTCCTCAAGATCGGGGCGGCGGCCGGCCTGGGTGCGGCCGTGGCCGGGCTCGGTCTCGAAGGCCGGGACGCCCCCGCGGCGCCCGGGGAGGCCCGGTCCCAATTCAAGGCCCCGGCCGTCCCGACCGTCAAGGTCGGGTTCGTCGGCGTCGGCGGCATGGGCTCGGCCCACGTCCAGAACTACCTCGCCATCGAAGGCGTCGAGGTCAAGGCCATCTGCGACATCAGGCCGGCCCACGTCGAACGGGCCCAGAAATGGGCCGTCGAGGCCGGGCAGCCCAAGCCGGCCGGCTATTCCAACGGCCCGCGGGACTTCGAGCGGATGTGCCAGACCGAGGACCTCGACCTGGTCATGACGGCGACGCCCTGGGAGTGGCACGTGCCCGTGTGCCTTGCGGCGATGAAGAACGGCAAGCACGCGGCGACCGAGGTGCCTGCGGCCATGTCCCTCGAGGATTGTTGGGCCTTGGTCGAAGCGGCCGAAAAATATAAGAAACACTGCCAGATGATGGAGAACTGCTGTTACGACCGGATCGAGCTCATGACCCTGAACCTCGTCCGCAAGGGCCTGCTCGGCGAGGTCGTCCACGCCGAGGCCGGCTACCTCCACGACCTGCGCGGCGTCAAGTTCTCGAACGAAGGGGAAGGGCTGTGGCGGCGGGCCTGGGCCCAGAAGCTCAACGGCAACCTCTATCCGACCCACGGGCTGGGCCCGGTGGCCCAGTGCCTCAACGTCAACCGGGGCGACGCGTTCGACTACCTGGTGTCGATGAGCAGCCCCGTCCTAGGCCTCCACGAATACGCCGTGGCGCAATTCGGACCGGAGTCCCTCCAGGCCAAGGAGCGCTACGTCCTCGGCGATGTCAACACCAGCCTCATCAAGACCAAGCTCGGCAAGACCATCATCCTCATCCACGACACCAACCTGCCCCGCCCCTACACGCGGATCAACCTCGTCCAGGGCACGCACGGCCTGGCCCACAAGTGGCCCGACCGGATCTACATCGAGGGCAAAGCCGACAAGCCGCACCAATGGGACGATTTCGAAAAGTTCGCCGCCGAGTTCGAGCATCCGCTCTGGAAGGCCATCGCCTCGAAGGGCGAGGGGCGGGGCCACGGCGGCATGGATTACATCGAGGACTACCGGCTCATCCAGTCGCTGCGCAAGGGCGAGCCTCTCGACCAGGACGTCTACGACGCGGCGGCCTGGAGCGCGATCGTCGGCGCCAGCGTCAAGAGCGTCGCGGCCAAGGGCAAGCCGGTCGAGATCCCGGACTTTACGCGGGGGAAGTGGAAGACCAACCCGCCGCTCGGCATCATCGAGGCCTGAGGCCTAGAGCTTCCGTTCCGGAGGCGGGACCGGCATATTCGCGGCGATCATGGATCGTGCTTGACAAGCGGAGATCCGCGGCTATAATAAAACTGTGAAAACTAACATGGTTTTTAAAGTTTCTAGACCCGCAGTGCCTGCCGTCCCGCCCCTGCGGCCACGCGTCGTCGAGGCGGCCGGAGCGCTGTTCCTGAGCCGGGGCTTCGTCCGGGTCACCTCCGACGACATCGCCGCCCGGCTGGGCATCAGCAAAGCGACGCTCTACAAGCACTTCTCGGGC
>JAPKZE010000147.1 GCA_026393955.1 Candidatus Aminicenantota bacterium | reverse complement strand
CGCGGACGGCGGGCGCGTCCCCGCCGGCGGCCGCTTCCTCGGACCCGTAGGACCGGGAGGAGCCGTAAACATCGGGTCTCTTCCGCCCCCCGTCCGGCGAGAGGAAGGGGATGATGCCGAGGGACGGCAGGCCGGCCAGCTTCTCGACATCCTCGGGGCCCTTGACCGTGTTGTCGAGGTATTCGACGAGGAAGATGAGCCCCAGCCCGCAGAGAAGGCCGGCCAGCAGGGCCATGAGGAGGTTGCGGCGGATGTTCGGCGTGAACGGGCCCGGGGGCACCAGGGCGCGGTCGACGACCTTGATGTTGCTCGTCCGCAGGCCGCCGAGCTGGCTCGAGACCTGGATCTCGTTCTGCTTGGCCACGAGGGTGCTCAGGAGCGTCCGCATGTTCTCGACCTCGGTCCGGAGGGTGTGGTAGAAGATGGCGTTCTTGTTCATCCGGGTGACGTCGCCCCGCTGCTCGTTGAGGAGCCCCTGGAGGGAGCTCTCCTTTTTGAGCGCGGCCCGGTAGTCGGCTTCCGCCGTGTCGACGGACTTGCGGATCTCCTCCTGCAGGGTGTTGCGGGTGGCGTCGAGCCGGGCCTTGAGCTGGACCATCTCGGGGTATTCGGGGCGGTAGATCCGGCCCTTCTCCTCGTAATCGGACTTGACTTGGCTATAGGTCGTCCGCAGCGCCTGAATGGTCGGGTTGCTGACCGACTCGGGCAGGCTGTCGACGCTGAGGCTCTTGAGCTCGAGGTAGGTCGCCTCCTTGGCGTAGCGCTCGATCTGGGCCGTGGTCAGGGCCGTGTTGACGTCGGCGAAATTGTTGACGACGGTGCTCTCGTTGTCGCTGAGGTACAGGAGATTCTTCTCCTGCCCGTACTTCTGGAGATCCTCCTCCTTGCGCTTGAGGTCCTCGCGCAGGAGGGCCACCTGCTCGGTCAGGAACTCGGAGGTCTGTTTCGTCGCCTCGTAGCGCGTCTCGACGGAGAAGTTGACGAACTCCTCGACGAGGGTGTTGACGATGTCGGCGGAGAGAGCGGCGTGCGGCGAGACGTAGCTGACGTAGACGAGCCGCGTCTCCGGGATGGGGGCGATGCTCAGCCCGCCCTGGACGGCGTAGGCGTAGCTCGCCGCTGCCGGTCCCGGGGACGGCTTGGCCCCGGCCGCCGCCCCGCTCCGCCCCCGGCCGGCCAGCCAGCGGAAGGTGATGACCGACTTCAGGCCGGCCAGGAGTCCGGACTTCGAACCGGCGCCCGCCCGGAACTCGGGCCGGGCCGCGAGGTTGAGCTTCTTGGAGACCCGTTCCGCGAGCGACCGGCTCGTCAGGAGACGGAGCTGGGTGTTGAAATAGGTGCCCAGGTAATCGCTGCGGTAGTAGGCCCCGGCGTTGAGGACGTCCTGGATGTTGATCATGCTGGAGCCCGGCTCGTCGATGAGCAGCGTCGCCGTGGCCCGGTAGAGCGGGGTCCTCGTGAACGAGAGCACCGCGGCCAGCGCGACGAGGACCGCGGCGAACGTCACCACGACCCACTTGCGCCTGATCACGACCCGGACGTATTCGAGGAGATCGATCTCCTTCCTGTCCGTCTTGCTGGCAAAACCCTTCATGGCAGTTCTCCTCGAACGCCCCGGCCTAGAGGAGGCTCTCCGGGACGTAGACCGTGTCGTTGATCATGAGCGGAATGTCCTTCTTCTTGCCCTTGAGGATGTCCCGGACATTGACGGTGATCGTGAGCTCTTTGCCCGAGGCGTCCTTGCGCCGGATCTGGACCTTCTTGCGGTTGGACCGGTCGGTGAAGCCGCCGGCCTGGGCGATAGCCTGGGTCAGGGTCGGCACGCTCGACCGCTTGACCTGCAGGGCCCCCGGGTTCTTGACCTGTCCGAAGACGTAGATCGGGGCCATCCGCTCGACCGGGACGTTGACGACGTCGCCCGGCTCGAGGAGGATGTTGAGGGCCGGGTCGCCCTTGAGGAACAGCCCGTCGACGGAAATGCGGATGGAGGTGTTCTCGCCGCCCGGGAGCTGGCGGATGACGATGATCTCCTCGCCCGCGTCCCGGGTCAACCCCCCCGCCTCGGCGATCGCGGCCAGGACGGTCCGCCGGCCGATGAGCTCGAACGAGCCGGGCTTCTCGATCGCGCCGACGACCGAAATGCGCCGGCTGTTGTACTCCAGGATGTGGACGGTCACCTGGGGCTTGAGGACGACCTTCTCGCCGGCCAGACCGGTCAGCTTCTTCTCGACCTCGAACTTGGTCAGATTGCCGACCCCGACCTCGCCGAGCAGCGGCAGGGTGATCCGGCCCTCCTCGGAGACGCGGACGACGAGCTTGGCGATCTCCGGCACGCCGAGGACGGTGATCTCGAGGAGGTCCTTGGGGCCGATCTTGTATTCGGCGCCGGTGTCCTGCAACCCGGTTGGCGCGGCCGACCCGGTCGTCGCGGACAACCCGGTTGTCGCGGACGACCCGGTCGTCGCGGCTGGCGCGGACGCGGAGGCGAGGGCGGCGAGCATCAGTACGGCGAGCCCGGCGATCCTGGGCATCCTGTTCATGGGCGGCTCCTTTGGCCGAAGGCTAGAACTCATAGGTGACGAACGCTCCAACGAAGTTGCGGTCGACGTTGAAGCCCGGGGCGTTGGACGTCCGCCGGTAAATATTGAAGGTCAGGCCGAAGCCGGTCGTCTGGAAGATCCGGACGACGGGACCGAACGAGAAGTTCCACTGGACGTCCTTGCGGTCTTCGATGATGACCGGGACCCCTTCGTACCAGACTTCCTGCGGCTCGGGGTAGACCATCGTCCCGTAATCGACGGTGGCGTCGACCCGCAGGGACCGGAAGAGATAAAGGGCCAGGCCGGTCCGGGCCCGAGTGTCAACGTAATAATAGGCGCTTTCGAGATAGGAGAAGGCGATGTCGCGGTCGAAGCCGAGGCTCGCGGCGAACCGCCCCATGCGGAAATTGACGCCGGTCCCCGCGATGAGGCCCGAGAAGGCCTTCTGGAGCGGATCGTCCGGCCGGAAGGATTTCCAGCCGAAGCGGATCGTTCCCCGGGCCAGTCCCACGAGGGGGAAGCGGAAGCCGCCCGAGGCCTCGACCGACGCGGCGTCGCGCCAGGCCGATGCTTCGGAGCTGAACTCGTAGCGCGTCCACACCGCGGTCGTGAAGAAGTAGCTGCGGGAGAAAACGCGGTAGTAGGCCTCGAAGCCGGCCTTGGTCTCGCGCCGGTCGAGGGCCTCCCCGTAGCTCGGATCGGGGACGCCGGAGGCGACGTCCTCGTAGAGGTAATCGTCCACCCCGCCGGTCACGCCGATGGCGGTGCCGCGGGGCGTCTCGAAGAAAAGCGAAGCCGTGGCGCCCGTGGACGTGTCCCGGATCCTGTGATCGAGCTCGCTCAGGACCCGGCGGACGTGGCTCAGGTCGTGGTACTCGGCCGAGAGCGAGAACCGCCTCAGGGCCAGCCAGCGCAGGCCGCCGGCGAAGCTGTTGGAGAATGTCCGCAGGTCCATCTCCCGGGCATAGGCCAGGTATTCGGGATTCTCCATCGCCGAGACGATGAGCGACGGGCTGGCCAGCCAGTAGCCGCGGATCTCCGGCGAGAGCGTGGCCGTGAAGTCCGCGACGGGCTCCTGCCGTTCGTCGGCGAAATAGATGTTCGAATCGTAGCCGACGTCGTACAGACGGATGAGGGGCACGACCCGGAGAGGGCCGAGGCGGAGCTTCGTCCGCTGCCGGATGGATTCGACCTCCTCCTGAAAAGGCTGGTACGACTGGCCGGAAAGGCGGACGGCCGCGGCAAGCACGAGGACGAGGCCGGCGGCGAAGGCGATCGGCTTTCTCATCGGACGCTTCATGTCGTTGGCAGGATGGTCGGGGATCGTGAGAGACCTTCCCCGGAGGGGACGGTCCCTCTCTTCTCTTTATGACGCGCTGAACGGCCCGAGGCGGTCCCGGACGTCGCGAAAAAAACTCATGAACGACAGCCGTTCCAGCAGGGCGAAGATGAGCCCGCTGTGGCGGTCGAAATCGGCCGTGGCCCGGATGATGGGCACGATGCCGTCGGTCCGGGCCAGCTGGAAGAGGCTCTCGATGCGGCCATCGCTCAGCCGGGCGCACATCCGACGGGTGGTGTGGCCGACCAGGATCTCCTTCCGGAGAAGGCCCTTCCAGCGGCGCTCATATCCGGAGAGGGAGGCCGGCCCGAACGAGGAGCGGTCGAAGCACTCCAGGATCGCCTCGGCCGCGAGATCGGCGCAGGCCAATCCGTAGCTGATGCCTCCGCCGGTCGTCGTCTTTGTCTGACCGGCCGCTTCGCCGACGGCCAGGACGCGGTCACCGAAGGTCCTGTCCAGGAGGCCCTGGGCGACGGGCCTCGACCGGACCGGGCCCTCCTCGCGGAGGCCGGGCCCGCCGAGATGGCGCTCGATGAGGCCGCGCAGACAGGCCCGGGCGTCCCGGTGGGTCAGCACGCCGACCCTGGCCCGGCCGGGACCGGACGGGACCGACCAGGCGAAGGCCCCGGGCGCGACGTCGCGGCCAAAGAAGAGCGTCGTCGTCCCGGCGCCCGGGAACGAGCACTCGACCTGGGCCCCCTTCAGGAACTCGCGGGGGGCCGACAGACCGAGCTTCTTCTGCAGGCCGAAATCGACGCCCGTGGCCAGCACGGCCACGGCGGCGCTTTCGCGGCGGACGCCGCCCTCGGCGTCTCTGACGGCGATCTCGACGCCGTCGGGTCCGACGGAGATGTCGTCGACCGCGCCGCCGCAGGCGACCGTCGCCCCGGCGGCTTCGGCCGCCGCGGCCAGCCCGATGTCGAACTTCTCCCTGTCGACGACGCAGGCGAACGGCCGCGGGTGCGTATAGACGAGCTCGGTCCCGGAAGGAGAGACCAGCCGGACCGTCCCCATCTCCGCGACGACCGCGCCGCGGTCGAGCCCGAAGTCGTCGAAGACCTCGCGGCCGACGATCCCCGTGCAGACGATGCCCGCACCGACGCGAGGCTTCTTCTCGTGGACGCGGACGTCGAGCCCGGCCCGCGCCAGGCGCGCGGCCGTCCTCAGGCCGCTCGGCCCGGCCCCGACGACGATCACATCCGCTTTCTTCATTTTCTGAGCTTATTCAACCCGAGAGTCTAGCATGTTCCTCGTCTGATGTCTCAAAACGAAGGTCGGCACAGCGTTCGCGGCGCATAAGGATGCGCAGGGGCGATGCCCGGAGGCGGCCGCATGGTCAGGGGCTGAGGGGATCGTCGGAGTGAGCATAAGCGGTGATTT
>JAPKZE010000150.1 GCA_026393955.1 Candidatus Aminicenantota bacterium | reverse complement strand
CTCGATGAGCGGGAAGAGGTCGTCGAGGCGCCGGCCGATGTCGAGCACGAACACAGGCAGGTCCAGCTTGCGGAGGCGCTCGACGAGCCGCAGGGGATTGCCCCTGAACGCGATGACCAGGTCGGGGTCGAGCGAGCGGATGACCTCGACGTTCGGATCGACCAAGCCGCCGATCCTGGGGATGGCTTTCGCCTCTTCGGGCCAGTCGCAGAAGCGGGTCACGCCGGCGACCCTCCCGCCGAGCCCGAGGGCGAAGAGGATCTCGGTGATGTTCGGGGCCATGGAGACGATCTTTCGCGGCGTCTCGGCCGGGAGCGGGAACGGATGGCCGAGATCGTCCGCGACGACCTGCGCCAGCCCGACCGAGGGATCGGGGACGTGCGGCGCGGGCATGCCTCTCCCGATATTTCCCAGCACCGCCCCTCCGGGTCGCTCCGGGGCGGCGCTGATGGTCGCTCCGTAAACTTCGCTCCCTGCCGGTCCCCCCTCCACCACGGGGATCTGCGAGGATAATCCCCTCACCGCCTCGAGAGGGAGTCCCGAAAACGCCAGTGCGGCCAGAATCAGTCCGGCCAAAACCGGGGACATGTACCGTAGGTACGTATCTCCTTTCTGGGTTGCTCCCTTCGTCATAACCGCCTCTCCGCGCCGGCCAGGGAGATCTCCGGCAGGCCCGTCCGGGCGTTGGCGCGGATGTCGACCTCGGCGCCGAAGATCCTCCGGATATTGTCGGCCGTGACCGTGGCGGACGGATCTCCTTCGGCCGCCACAGCGCCGTCCTTGAGGAAGACGAGGCGGCCGGCGAAAGCCGAGGCCAGGTTGATGTTGTGCTCGGCCGCGACGACGGTCTTGCCTTGCCCGGTCTGGAGCGCCTTGAGGATGCCGTAGATCTCGGCCTGGTAGCTGATGTCGAGGTGGAGGCTGGGCTCGTCGAGGAGGAGCAGCGGCGTATCCTGGGCCAGGGCCCGGGCGATGAACGCCCGCTGGCGCTCGCCGCCGCTCAGCTGGGAGAGCTTCTTGCCGGCGACCGCCGCGGTCTCGGTCACGCGCAAGGCTTCTTCGACCGCTGCCCCGTCCTCGGCCGAAACGCTCTCGAGCCGGCCCCGGCGGGCGAACCGGCCCATGAGCACGACCTCGCGGACGGTGTATTCGAAGACCGGTTCGGCCAGCTGGGGGACATAGGCGATCCGGGCCGCGATCCGGCGCGGGCCCATGCGGAAGACGTCCTCGCCGCCGCACCGGACCTCGCCCCGGACGTTCGCCAGGAGGTTCTGAACGGCCTTGATGAGCGTGCTCTTGCCGGAGCCGTTCCGGCCGAGGATGGCGACGAACTCCCCGGCCTCGACGGCGAGAGAGATGCCGCGAATGACGTCGCCGTTCTCGTATCCCGCCGAGAGGCCCGTCACTTCGAGTATGCTCATCGTCTTCCGTTCGCCCTCAGTATATCCATTCATCCAGGTGAATTCTACCGGCCCTGAATGCGTCCCCGTCCTGGCCCGGCGTCTTCGAACTTTTCCCATGAGGGAGAGACTGGTTTCTGAGCCGCGCACAGGCCTCCGGAATGGCATGCCCCAATCGAAGTACTGATCGCGAAGGACGATGCCCCGGGCTTTCTTGACTTCAGGGGGGAATGAATCTAAGATGAAAAGCCATTCTTTAGAGGATTTTAGGACCATGACCGAGATCTACGACTTCGCCGCGATCGAGGCCAAATGGCAGAAGGCCTGGGAGGACGAGCGGGCCTTCGAGGCCCGCGAGGACCCGTCCCGCCCCAAGTACTATTGCCTGGAAATGTACCCCTACCCGTCCGGCCGCATCCACATGGGCCACGTCCGCAACTATTCGATCGGCGACGTCATCGCCCGCCAGAAGCGCATGGCCGGCGCGAGCGTCCTCCATCCCATCGGCTGGGATGCCCTGGGCATGCCGGCCGAGAACGCGGCCATCAAGCACGGCACGCACCCGCAGACCTGGACCCTCGACAACGTCGCCCACATGCGGACCCAGCTCAAGCGCATGGGCATCAGCTACGACTGGAGCCGCGAGGTCAACACCTGCCTGCCCGACTACTACAGGTGGAACCAGTGGATCTTCCTGCGCATGCTCGAGCGCGGCCTGGCCTTCCGCAAGGAGAGCTGGGTCAACTGGTGCTCGCAGTGCCAGACCGTCCTGGCCAACGAGCAGGTCGTCGGCGGCGGTTGCTGGCGCTGCGACACCCCCGTCACCCAAAAGAAGATGGAGCAGTGGTTCCTCAAGATCACCGCCTACGCCGACGAGCTCCTCAGCGGCCACGCCGCGCTCGGCAAGTGGCCCGAGCACGTCCTCCAGATGCAGAAGAACTGGATCGGCCGGAGCACGGGCGCCCACGTCCGCTTCGGCCTCGACGGGACCTCCAAGGACATTGAGGTTTTCACGACCCGGATCGACACGATCTACGGCGCCACCTTCCTCGTCGTCTCGGCCGAGCACCCCGTCGTGCCCGACCTCGTCGCCGGGCCGAAGGAGAAGGAGCTCGGCGCCTGGGTGGCGCGGACCGTCGCCGAGATGCGCAAGCGCCGGGACATCGGCGAGACCGAGAAGGACGGCGTCGACACCGGCAAGACGGCGGTCAATCCTTTCACCGGCGAGCGCGTCCCCGTCTGGATCGCCAATTACGTCCTGATGGACTTCGGGACGGGCGCGATCATGGGCGTCCCTGCCCACGACGGCCGCGACTTCGAGTTCGCCAGGACCTATCGCATTCCCATTCGGACGGTCATCGCCCCGGCCGACCGGGCCGGCGAGCGGTTCGACGCCGAGCCCGCCGAGGTCTTCGAGCAGGCCGGTGTCCTGGTCAATTCCGGCCCCTTCGACGGCCTCGCCTCCGACAAGGCCATGGACGAGATGGGCAAGTTCGCGGAGGAGAAGGGCTTCGGCCGGCGGAGCACCATCTTCCGGCTCCGCGACTGGGGCATCTCCCGCCAGCGCTACTGGGGCACCCCCATCCCCGTCATCTATTGCGACGGCTGCGGCATCGTCGGCGTCCCCGACGCCGACCTGCCCGTCGAGCTGCCGTTCGACGTCAAGCTCACGGGCGAGGAGGGCTCGCCCCTCGAACGCCTGGAGAGCTTTGTCCACACGACGTGCCCGAAGTGCCACGGCCCGGCCCGGCGCGAAACGGACACGATGGACACGTTCGTCGATTCGTCGTGGTACTTCTTCCGCTACTGTTCGCCGCGCGAGACGGCGCTGCCTTTTCGTCCCGAGGCGGCCAAGCACTGGCTCCCCGTCGACCTCTACATCGGCGGCGTCGAACATGCCATCCTCCACCTCATCTACTCCCGGTTCTTCACCAAGGTCCTGCGGGACTTCGGCCTGACCGATATCTCCGAGCCCTTCCCGCACTACCTGGCCCAGGGCATGGTGACCAAGGACGGCTCGGCCATGTCCAAGTCCAAGGGCAACATCGTCGACCCGGACGAGATCCTGGCCCGCTACGGGGTCGACGCGCTGCGCCTGTTCATCCTCTTCGCCTCGCCGCCGGACAAGGAGTTCGCCTGGGCCGAGGAGGGGCTCGAGGGCTGCTACCGCTTCCTCGTCCGCGTCTGGGCCCTTGTTCTCGAGGACCTGGACGTTTTCTCCGCGCCTGCCGCGGCCCCGGGCGGCCCCGGCGACGCGGCGGCCCAGGTGATCAAGAAGACGCACCAGACCATCCGCAAGGTGACGGAGGACATCGGCATCCGCTTCCATCTCAACACGGCCATCAGCTCGATCATGGAGCTTTGCAACCTGACCCGGAAGGAACGGGACGCCCTGCGGGCCACGGACTCCGGGCGGCAGGCCCTGCGCCAGGCCCTCGAGTCCATCATCCGGCTCCTCTCGCCGTTCGCGCCTCACCTGGCCGAGGAGCTCTGGGAGCGGACGGGCCACCAGGGCCTGCTCATGCTCTCGGCCTGGCCCGCGTACGATCCGGCCCTGGCCCGCGACGAGATGGCCACGGTCGTCGTCCAGATCAACGGCAAGGTCAGGGACCGGTTCGAGGCCTTGCCCGACCTGCCGGAGGCGGAGCTCGAGGCGGCGGCCCTGGCCCTGCCCAAGATCCAGGCGGCTCTCGGGGGCAAGCCGCCGCGAAAGGTCATCTCGGTCCGGAACAAGCTGGTCAGTATCGTGAGCTGAGGCCGGGCCGCCCCAGCCGCGTCGACCATGAGGAGAACGATGCACGCCGCGAGAGGATCCGCCGCGATGGCCGTGTTGCTCGTCGCCGCCTTCGTCGCCGCGGGCTGCGGCTACCGGCTGCGCGGCACGGGGTCTTCGCTCCCGCCCGGGATCCGGACCGTGAGCGTGCCGGTGTTCAAGAACCTGACGACGCGATACGAGCTCGACGTCAAGCTGACCCGGGCCGTCATCGACGAGCTCGTCGCCCGCGGCCAGGTCTCGGTCGCCGCGGACCCGGCCGCCGCGGACGCCGTCCTCGAGGGCGAGATCACCGGCTTCACCGCGAATCCCATCGGCTTCACGGGCGCCGGCCAGGCCGACCGGTACACCCTTACGGTGACGGCCAAGGTCACGCTGAAGGAGCGGGCCACGGCCAAGGCCCTGTTCACGAATCCCGCATTCATCTACCAGCAGGAGTACAGCGTGCCGCCCGGCTCGAGCTTCGAATCGGTCCAGACCGAGGCCATCGACAAGATCGCCGGGAAGTTCGCCCGCAGCCTCGTCGTCAGCATCCTGGAGGGGTTCTAGGATGCCCGGACCGGCGTCCGGCCCGCTCCGCGAGGAGACGCTCCTCCCCGGTTATCTTTTTTTCGGCGAGGACGACTACCAGGCCGAGGAGTTCGTCGGGGACCTCGCGCGCGTCCTGGCCGCCTCTGTGGGCGGCGAATTCCACTTGACCCGCATGGACCTCGACGAGGCCAAATGGCGGGACGTCATCGACACGGCTCGGACCGCGCCCTTCCTCTTCGAACCCTGGCGGGCCCTCGTCGTCCGCGTGCCCGAGCGCAAAGCCGGCCCCGATAAAAAGGCCGGGTCGGACGGGGAGGAGGGCCGGGGGACCAAATACCTCACGGCGACCGATCAGAAGATCCTCAAGGATTACTTCGCCGATCCGCCGCCGCGCACGGTCATCGTCGTCATCCGGGCCGGCCGCGTCCGGCGCGACGACGCCATGGTCCGGTTCTTCCAGTCCCTGCCGAAGACGGCGATGGCGGTCGCGGAGATGAAGCGGCTGACCGAGTATCGGCTGATGCAGAGGGCCGACGAGAAGGCCCGGTCCCTCGGCAAGACCCTGACCGAGCGGGCCAAGTCGCGGCTCATCGACCTTCTCGGACAGGACCTCCGCCTGGTGATGAACGAGGTGGCCAAGCTGGCCGCCTTCGTCGGTGACAAGAAGGGGATCGAGGAGTCGGACGTGGACCTGGCCACGGCCGGCCAGCGCAGCTTCCAGGCCTACGAGCTCGACGACGCCCTGGCCGCCACCGACTTCGCCAAGGGCGCCGCCATCCTCAACGACCTCTTCGCCGAGGGCGAGAGGCCCGAGGTCATCCTCGGCCGCCTGGCCGGGTTCCTCCGCAACGTCCTGGCCGCCCAGACCTGGCTCAGGGAGAAGAGCCGGACCAAGGACGAGATCTTTCAGGCGCTTTTTCCCCAGATCCAGAAGGGCTGGAGCCTCTACAACGACAAATCCAGGGATTTCTTCGGGGTCGTGGAAGGCCTCTCGCCGGCCGAGCTCAACGCGCTCCTGGCCAAGCTCCGTCAGCTGGACAGGGCGCTCAAGACGACGAGCGCGAAGGAGGAGGGCGAGAAGATCCTGTTCGAGGCGTTCTTGAAGGAATTCTGCCTGGCCAGGCAGAAAAGGCTGATTATTTCGCCGGAGCGGGACTGAGCTGCGCGACTTGCCGGCTCAGCCGGGATTTGTAGCGGCTGCCGGTGTTCTTCTTGATGGCCCCCTTCTTGACCGACATGTCGATGGTCTTGTGGAGCGAGGGGAGCATCTTGACGGCGGTCTCGCGGTCCTTCTCCTCGATGGCCTCGCGCATCTTGCGCATCTGGGTGCGCAGGGCCGACTTGTTCTGGGCGTTGACGGACTTCCGGCGGAGGCTGCTGCGGTGTTGCCGTAACGCTGATTTGTGACGGGCCATATTTTTCTCCTCTTGAAAGGGTCCTATGATAGAATGTCCTGACTTTAAAGTCAAACGTCCGCGAGGGCCCCGTTCCCATGGAGCATGACGAGCGGAAGACCCGGTTGATCCGGTCCACGGCCGCGGTCGCCGGGCCGACGCTGGTCAGCCGGGTCCTCGGCTACGTCCGCGACCTCCTCCAGGCTTATTATCTGGGCACCGGCACGAGCGCCGACGCTTTCATCATCGCCTACACCATCCCCAACCTGTTCCGCCGCCTGACAGGCGAGGGGGCCATGACCCCGGCCTTCGTCCCGACGTTCACGGAGCTCAAGGGCGGACCGGACCGGCAGCGGTTGTGGCGCTTCGGCAACGTCTTTTTCTGGGACCTCGCCCTTGTCATGGCCGTCACGACAGCCGTCGGCATCTTCTTCGCGCCGAACCTGGTCAAGGTCATCGCCTACGGCTTCGGCGACGTCGCCGGGAAATGGGGCCTGACCATCTTCATGACCCGGGTCATGTTCCCCTATCTGTTCTTCATCAGCCTGGCCGCCCTGGCGAGCGGCATCCTGAACTCCTTCGGCCGCTTCTTCATCCCGGCCTCGACCCCCATCCTGTTCAACATCGTCATCATCGCCGCCGTGACCGGCTGGGCCCGGGACGCCCGCGAGCCGGCCCTCGTCTTCGCCGCCGCCGTCGTCATCGGCGGCGTCCTCCAGCTCGCCCTCCAGATCCCGTTCCTGTGGAAGGAGGGCATGCGCTTCACCTTCGGCCTGTCCTTCCGCGACTCGACGGTCCGGCGGGTCGGGCGGCTCATGGTGCCCGGGATCTTCGGATCGAGCGTCTACCTGATCAACTTCGCCCTGAGCCGGATGATCGCTTCCGGCCTCGAAGAGGGGAGCGCCTCGGCGCTTTACTATGCGTCCCGCATCGAAGAGCTGACCTTGGGGCTCTTCTCGATCGCCCTGGCCGCGGCCCTCCTGCCGGCCTTTTCCGAGCACGTCGCCGCGCGCGATATCGGCGAGCTGAAAAAGACCCTCGGCTTCTCGCTCAAGCTCACGGCCGTCGTCAGCTTCCCGGCCGCGGCCGGGCTCATGGCCATCAACGCGCCGATCATGCGCACGCTCTTCGAGCGCGGCCAGTTCGGCCGGGGGTCGACGGCGGTATCGGCGTCCTGCCTGCTTTTCTTCGCGCTCGGCCTGCCCTTCGTTTCGGGGGTCAAGGTCGTCGCGCCGGCCTTCTTCTCCCTCAAGGACACCCGGACGCCCGTGGCCATCGGCATCGTCGTCGTTTTGGTCAACATCGCCGGGTCTCTCCTGCTCATGGGCCCCCTCCGGGTCAGCGGCCTGGCCCTGGCCCTGTCGCTGTCGCAAGGGCTCAACTTCGTTCTCCTCCTCGTCTGGCTCGGGCGCAAGATCGGGCCTATCGAGACGGCCCGCTGGGCGGTCCCGGCGCTGAAGGCCGCGGCGGCCGCGGCCCTGATGGGCGCGGCCCTCCGCCTGGCCTGGCCCCTCCTTCACGTCGATGGGGCGGCCTTTGTCGTCCGGGCGGCCGCGCTGGCCGGCGCCATCCTCGCGGGCATCATCATCTATATCCTCCTGCTCAGGCTCGTCAGCCCGGCCGACCTGAAGAGCGTCGTCGGGCACCTCAGGAGGGCGGCCTCCAAGGAGAGCTCGTGAAGATCGTGCTGCAGCGGGTGAAAGAGGCCCGGGTCGACGTCGAGGGCGTGACGGCCGGCCGCATCGGCCGCGGCCTGTGCCTGCTCGTCGGCGTCGAGAAGGGCGACAGGGAGGCGGACGCGGAATACCTGGCCCGCAAGTGCGTCGAGCTGCGCATCTTCCCGGACGCCCAGGGCAAGATGAACCTCTCGCTGGCCGAGGCCGGCGGCGAGGTGCTGGCCGTGTCCCAATTCACACTGGCCGGCTCGGTGCGAAAGGGCCGCCGGCCGAGCTTCGACGGCGCCGAAGCGCCGGGCCGGGCGGCCGAGCTGTTCGAGTCCTTCGTCGGCGCCGTCGAGGCGCTCGGCGTGACCGTCGGGACGGGCGTTTTCCAGGCCCTCATGGAGGTCCACATCGTCAACGACGGGCCGGTGACCTTCGTCCTCGAATCGAGGCCCGGTGCGGGCGGTCGGGACGAGGGGTGAGACCGGCCATTTTTCCTCACCTCTCGCGAGGAGGGGCGGGGCCCAAATATCACCCCCCGATTCCCCGGACAGGGCCATGCCCGGCCCCCTGTCATGCCGTAAGATCGGCCTGGACGACCGCGCGAGAACCGGTCTGCCCGCAGTAAGAGACGTATGCCCATGAGCCGCTTTGTCGCCAGACGGAAGGTCGAGAGCCTGCCCCGGATCCCTCTGCGCGGGACGATCGACCTGACCTACCGGTGCGGCAACGACTGCCGGCACTGCTGGCTTCGCTTGGCGCCGGACGCGGCCGAACGCGCCGCCGAGCTTTCGTCCGGCGAGATCCGCCGCATCGTCGACGAGGCCAGGAAGATGGGCTGCCGGGAATGGGCCATCTCCGGCGGCGAACCCATGCTCCGCCCGGACTTCGCCGAGGTCTTTTCGGAGATCGTCGGGAAGTCCTTCCGGTATACGCTGAACACGAACGGCACTCTGATCACCCCGGCGATCGCCCGCCTGCTGAGGCGGACGGGCACCAAGCTCGTCGCCCTCTACGGGGCCACCGCCGCGGTCCACGACGCGGTCACGCGCCGGCCGGGCTCCTTCGCCGCCCTCGAGCGGGGCGTCGCCTATCTCCGGGAAGCGGGGGCGGCTTTCACGGTCCAGGTCGTGCCCATGCGGACGAACATCGCCGATTACGAAGCCATGGTCCGCCTGGCCGGATCGTGGAGCCCGAGCTGGCGGGTGGGCGCCACCTGGCTCTATCTCTCGGCCTCCGGCGACCCCCGGCGCAACCGCGATATCCGGACCGAGCGGCTAGACCCGGCCCGGGTGGCCGAGCTCGATCAGACCTTCGCCCGAGGCGCCGGCGATCCGGACGGGGATGCCGCGATCGCGTGCGCCGCCGCGCGTGCCGGGACCGACGGGCTCTACGCGAGCTGTCTGGCCGGCCGGCGCGATTTCCACATCGATCCGTACGGCGGCCTGAGCTTCTGCTCGTTCGTCAAAGACCCCGCTCTGCGCCTCGACTTGAGATCGATGAGCTTCGCCGAGGCTTGGGAAGAGCGCCTGCCGCGGCTGGCGGAGGCCGTCAGGC
Organism: Candidatus Aminicenantota bacterium; assembly: GCA_026393955.1. Lineage (GTDB taxonomy): Bacteria > Acidobacteriota > Aminicenantia > Aminicenantales > Saccharicenantaceae > RBG-16-66-30. The sequence continues at coordinate 9,076 of JAPKZE010000150.1, read as the reverse complement.
CGTCCGCGGCCTACGCCGACGGATGCGGGACCTGCGACCTGAGGGCCGACTGCAAGTGGTGCCCGGTCTACGCCTATCTCGAGCATCGGGACCACTCGGCGAAGATCGAGGGGCTCTGCGCGATCGCCCGGGAAACGCGCCGGGCCCGGACGGAATGGCTCGGCGCGCACCGCCGCCGCTTCGGCATCGCCGGCCTCGCGGTCGACGTCGAGTCCGACCTGCCGATCACGGACGGGACGTTCGACCCCAAGTTCGAGCCCTTTCGGGTCCCGGCCGACGGGCCGGCCGATATCGTCCTCCGCCACCACTTCTCCCTGCCCGACCTCGACGCCTTCGACCTGGGCCGGGAGGTCTTCCGCCGGGCGCCCTGGGCCATCTTCCGCAAGGACTCGTCCTGGATCTACGTCATGATCTCCCCCGATCCATCCGACGCGACGGTCCACCGAGTCATGGTCTTCGACGACGGGCACACCCGGGGCCGCATCTACAGCCCGTCGGACGGCTTCTTCCGGTCCGGCGGCCTCGATTCGCTGGCTCTGCTGCCCTCGGACCAGCTCGTCCTGGCCCGGGCCCTGCCGGCCTTCGGCGGCCTCTATGTGCATGCGGCGGGGGTGGAGATGGGCGGACACGGCCTCGTGTTCGCGGGCCCGTCGGAAGCCGGCAAATCGACCATGGTCAAGCTCATCGGGGACCGGGGCCGGGTCCTCTGCGACGACCGGGTCATCGTCCGCAAGAGCGCCGGGGGGGTCCGCGTCCACGGGACCTGGAACCACGGCGAGATCCCGCGCGTGTCGCCGGCTTCAGCGCCCGTGCGCGCGGTCTTCTTTCTTCGCCAGGCCAAGACGAACCGCCTCGACCGCGTCGAGGATCCCAGGTCCGTGCTGGCCGATCTGCTGCCCCGCCTGGTCCGGCCGCTGGTCTCGTCCGACTGGTGGGAGCGGGCCCTGGCCCTGGCCGCGGAGATCGTCCGCGACGTGCCGTTCTACGATCTGTCCTTCGACCGGAGCGGGGACATCGTCGGCGTTCTCGAGGGATTCCTGGGCCAGGCGGACGGGCCATGACCGCCAAGAGCTTTGTCCGGAAGGTCCCCTCGGGGATGTCCGGCCTGTGGCGCGCGACGGCCCCGAAGCTGGCCCGGCTGGACATCGAGCTGACCGAACGGTGCAACTGCGCCTGCCTGCACTGTTCGGTCGCCCGGCCGGCCGGAGATGCCGAGGCCAAGGCCCGGGAGTGGCCCACGGAACGGTGGCAGACCCTCCTCGGCGAGGCCGCCGGACTGGGCTGTCTGGTCGTCCGGCTGACCGGCGGCGAACCGCTCCTGCGGAGCGACTTCGAGGCGATCTACCTCCACGCGCGAAAGCTCGGCCTGAGGGTGATGCTCTTCACCAACGCTACGCTCGTCACCCCGCGCCTGGCCCGTCTCCTCAGGGACGTCCCGCCGCTCGAGGCGGTCGAGATCTCGATCTACGGGATGACCCGGGAGTCCTGCGAGGCCGTGACGCGCGCTCCGGGCTCGTTCGCGGCCGCGCGCCGCGGGCTCGGTCTTCTGGCCGAGAACGGCGTCCCCTTCGTCGTCAAGGGCGCCGTCCTGCCGCCGACGCGCGGCCAGGCGGACGAATTCGAAGCCTGGGCGGCCGGTCTCTCCGGGAACGCCGGCCCCCCCGCGTTCGCCGTGCTCTTCGACCTCCACTCGCGGCGCGACGCGGCCCGGAGCGCGGGCATCGCCGGATTGCGGTCCGGCGGCGACGAGTTCGTGCGCTTCTCCCGGCGTCACGGCGACGAAGCCGTGGGCGAATGGGGGGAGTTCTGCGGCCGCGCCGGCGGGGCCCGCGGCGACCGACTCTTCATCTGTCTGCCGGCGGCCGCTTCGGCCTCGGTCGATCCGTACGGCCGTCTGCAGTACTGCCTGGGCCTCCGCCATCCGGCGGCCGTCTACGACCTGGCCGCGGGCTCGCTCCGCGAGGCCGTGACGGAGTTCCTGCCGCGGCTCCGCGAGACCCGGGCCGCGGACCCGGCCTATCTCGAGCGCTGCGCCCGGTGCTTCCTCAGGGGCCTCTGCGCGCAATGCCCGGCCAAGTCGTGGGCCGAACACGGGACCCTCGACACGCCGGTCGAATACTTCTGCGGCGTCGCTCACGCCCAGGCGATCGCCGCCGGCCTTCTGGGGCCGGGGGAGAAGGCCTGGGCCGTCCGCGACGGGGCCGAACGGGCGAAAAGAAGGAGGAACGGATCATGACGGGAAAGATCGAGCTGGGCCGGGCCTATCGCCCCTCCGACGACGTCGTCGTGCGGGAGATCGAGGGCGAGATCGTCATCGTCCCCCTGACCTCCGGCATCGGCGACCTCGAGGACGAGCTGCTGACCCTCAACGAGACGGGCCGCGCGATCTGGGCGCGCCTCGACGGCTCGCGGCCGCTGGCCGCGGTCGTCGCGGAGCTCGAGTCGGAATACGAGGACGCGGAGGGGGAGGTCCGGGTCGACGTCGTCGGCTTCGTGCAGGAGCTCTATGACCGGCGGATGATCGTGGAGAAGAGCTGAAGAACATGGACAAGCCGGCCGGCGCGCGCGTCGTTCCCGGAGGGGAGATCGCCCTCGACGGGAACGATCTCGCGGGCTTGATGCGGGCGGTCCTCGAAAAGGGGAAGGCCTTCCGCTTCGAAGCCCGGGGGGCGAGCATGCACCCGGTCATCCGCGACGGGGACATCGTCACCGTCCGGCCTCTGGCCGGCGGCGGAACGAGGACGGGCGACGTCGTCGCATTCGTCCATCCCGCAACGGGCGGGGTCCGGATCCACCGGGTCGTCGGGGCCGTCGAGGCGGGCTACCTGCTCAAGGGGGATAACGCCCTCTGCGAGGACGGCGCCGTCGCCCGGGACGCCTTGCTGGGGCGGGTCGCCCGGATCGAGCGCGAGGGGCGGACCGTCCTTCTCGGACCGGCCCTCCGCTCCTCTCTCCTCGCCCGGCTGTCGAGGACCGCCTGGTTCACCCGTCTCGCCCGGCGCCTCCGCCGGACGTTCGGCCGCAGCGACAGGAGGGCGTGAGATGGCCAAGGAGTTCGTCGTCCGGCGGCCGCTTCCCGAGTTCGGCCTGTGGGAGAAAATGGCGGACGGCCGGGCCGTCTTCAGCTTCGACCTCGAAGCGACCGCCCGCTGCAACCTCGATTGCCGGCATTGCTACATCAACCGGCCGGCCGGCGACCGGGCGGCCCGGAAGCGCGAGCTCGGCGTCGACGAGATCGGCCGCATCGGCGCCGAGGCGGCGGCGCTGGGCGCCGTCTGGTGTCTCCTCACCGGCGGCGAGCCGCTTCTCCGGCCGGACTTCTTCGATCTCTACCAGGCCCTGCTCAGCAAGGGGCTCCTCATCTCCCTCTTCACCAACGCCACGCTCGTCAGCGACGAGCACGTCCGGTTCTTCAAGAAGTTCCCGCCGCGGGACATCGAGGTGACCGTCTACGGGGTGACCCGGGAGACCTACGAACGGGTGACGCGCACACCCGGGTCCTTCGACGCCTTCCTGCGGGGGCTCGACCGGCTCCTCGCCGGCGGCATCACCGTCCGGCTCAAGGCCATGGCTCTGCGCTCGAACAAGCACGAGCTCGCGGCCATCGGGGATTTCTGCCGGGCCCGGACCAAGGACTACTACCGCTTCGACCCCCAGCTGCATCTTCGCTTCGACCGCGACGAGTCCCGGAACACCCTGATCCGGGCCGAGCGGCTCAGCCCCCGGGAGGTCGTCCGGCTGGAGCGGGCCGATCCCGAGCGCTTCGGGGCCCTGGAGGCCGCCTGCGACGAGATCCTTCCGGCCCCGGCCGCCGAAGGGGCCCGCGTCCCCGAATGCCGCCACATCTTCCGCTGCGGCGTCGGTCAGCGGAGCTTCGTCGTCGGGCCCGAGGGCCATCTCCGGCCCTGCCTGTCGCTGAGCCATCCGGATTTCCTCTACGACCTCAGGACAGGCAGTCTGGCTGCCGCCTGGACCGGATTCCTGCCGGCGGTGCTGCGGCGGGAGTCCGACAAGCGGGAATACCTGGAGAAGTGCGGGCGCTGCCCGATCGTCAACCTCTGCCTCTGGTGCCCGGCCCATGCCTATCTCGAGACCGGGGAGCTCGACCTGCCGGTCGAGGAGTTCTGCCGGGTGGCGGAAGCCCGGGCGGAGGGCCTAAAATCCGGTTGACTTTGCCGTTCGTTCGACTTAATATATTGCTAAGGAAGCATTTATGGAGGATCTGAGGCCATGAAGAAGAAGTGGCAAACGCCCGAGCTCATCGTGCTTTTCAAGGGGCGCCCGGAGGAGACCCTGCTGTGCCATTGCAAGCACACGACGGCCCCGCCCGTGGCGCCCTATAACCACAAGGACAACTGCACGTCGAACCCCGTCTGTTGTTCGGCGTGCGTCGATATCCAGTACGCTTCCTGACCGGGCGGGCGCCTGTCCCGGACCCGAGCATCAGGTGATGCGGACCCCGCTCGTCTTCTCGATGGCCTCCTCGGCCGCCGCCCGGACATAGGGACTGGGGTCCTTTTTCAGCCGGACGAGGAGCCGGACGGCTTCCTCGCCGCCGATCTCGCCCAGCGCTTCCGCCGCCGCCCGCCGGACGTCGACGTTCGTGTCGCCGGCCGCCGCGCCGATCCCCGGCAGGGCTTCGCGAAGCCGCCGGAGCCCGATGACCGACAGGGCCGAGCTCCGGGCGTACCAAGGCGGCTGACGAAGGCGCCGGACGGCCCAGTCGGCCCGCAGCGCCGGCCGCCCGCAGAGCCCCCGGACGACGAGGGCCCGGACGGCCTCGTTGGGGTCGGCCAGCATCTCCCAGAGGAGCTCCTCGACCCAGGCCAGGCGGACCTTGACGCAGGCGGCGATGATCCGCTGTCTTTTTGTTTTGTCCGGGGTCAGGCCGAGCTTGAAGACAAAGGCCCGGCAGACGGGGGAGAGGCTCGTCTCGTCAGGGGGGCGGTGTTCGTCCATCCTCAGACCAAGTCCAGGATGTGCCCCATCTTCTCTTTCTTGGTCTTCAGATAGCGCAGGTTGCAGGCGTTCGGCGGGACCTCGAGCGGCACGCGCTCGACGATCTCCAGGTTGTATCCGGCCAGGCCGACGAACTTCCGGGGATTGTTGGTGATGAGCCGGAGGCGGCGCACGCCGAGGGCGACCAGGATCTGGGCGCCGATGCCGTAGTCGCGATGGTCGGGCTTGAAGCCGAGCTGGCGGTTGGCCTCGACCGTGTCGGCGCCCTTGTCCTGCATGGCGTAGGCGCGGATCTTGTTGGCCAGGCCGATGCCCCGGCCTTCGTGGTTCAGGATGTAGAGGACGACGCCCCGGCCCTCCTTCTCGACCATCTCCATGGACAGCCGGAGCTGCTCGCCGCAGTCGCAGCGGGCCGAGCCGAAGGTATCGCCGGTCAGGCACTGCGAGTGGGCCCGGACGAGAGCCGGCTCGCCGCCGCCGACGTCGCCCTTGACCAGAGCGACGTGGTGATCGCCCCGGATCGTGTCCTCATAGACGTGGATCCGGAAGTGGCCGTGCGAGGTCGGCAGGTCCGTCTCCTCGAGCTTGCGGACGTGCGTCTCGTGGTGCATGCGGTAGCGGATGAGCTCGGCGATGGTCAGGATGGGGATATCGAAGCGCCGGCTGATCTCCTCGAGCTGGGGCATGCGGGCCATGGAGCCGTCCTCGTTCATGACCTCGCAGATGACCCCGGCCGGCGTCAGGCCGGCCAGGCGGGCCAGGTCGACGGCGGCCTCCGTCTGTCCCGCCCGGCACAGGACCCCGCCTTCGACGGCCTGCAACGGGAAGACGTGACCCGGGCGGGCCAGGTCGTCCGGCTTCGTGGCCGGGTCGACCGTGGCCAGGATGGTCCGGGCCCGGTCGTGGGCCGAGATGCCGGTCGTCACGTCCTTCTTGGCGTCGATGGAAACGGTGAAGGCCGTCTGGAAGCGGGCCGTGTTCTCGCTGACCATGAGGGGCAGGTGGAGCTCGTCGAGCCGCTCCCGGGTGAGGGGCAGGCAGATGAGCCCGCGGCCGTGGCGGGCCATGAAGTTGACGATCTCGGGGGTGACCTTCTCGGCGGCCACCATGAGATCGCCCTCGTTCTCGCGGTCCTCGTCGTCGACGATGACGATCATCCGCCCGGCCCGGACGGCTTCCCGCGCCTTTTCGACGGAAACGGCCTTCTGTGCTTCGGTCATGGGATCGATCGGGACAGCCAATTATACAGGTATTTTCCGACCATGTCACACTCGAGGTTGACGCTCGCGCCGGGGCGCAGGGCGCCCAGGTTCGTCGCGGCGAGCGTCGTCGGGATGAGCTCGACTTCGAAAGAGGAAGGGCCGAGCGAGGCGATGGTCAGGCTGGCGCCGTCGACGGCGACCGACCCCTTGGGCACGAAGAACGGGCGAAGAGCGGCCGGGAAGGAAACGCCCAGCCTCTTTCCGCCAGGCCGCGAAGACCACCGGATGACCTTACCGACGCCGTCGACGTGGCCGCTGACGAGGTGCCCGCCGAGCGGAGCGGCCAGGGTCAGGGGCAGCTCGAGGTTGAGCCGGTCGCCGGTCTTGAGCGCGCCGAGGGTCGTTTTGGCCAGGGTCTCGCGGGACAGATCGAACCGGAGGGCGTCCCGGTCCGTGCCTGTGAGCGTGAGGCAGACCCCGTTGACGGCGACGCTGTCGCCGGTCGCGAGCTTGGCCGCGAGCCCGGGGACCTCGACGGCCATCTCCGAACGGCCTTTGCGGTAGCCGCGGAAGCGGCCTTGATGGGCGATGATGCCGGTGAACATCAGAAATATCCTTCCACGATGATATCGCTCCCGTTCGAGAACTCGCGCGTTTTTTTGAGCCGGACGGCCCCGGCCACGGCGGCCGCGCCCGCGCCGCCGACGAAACCCGGCGCGGCGTCGCCGCCGACCAGCAGCGGCGCGAAGGTCAGGATAGCCTTATCGGCCAGCCCGCCCTCGACGAAGGATGTGAACAGGCGGCCGCCGCCTTCGACGAGCAGGGCCGAGATCTCGAGACGGCCGAGCTCGGCCAGCACGCGGTCGAGGCTCCAGACCTTCGCCCCGCCGGGAGGGAGGAGGACTTCGACCCCGAGGGCCCGGAGGGCCCCGGCCTTCTCCGCCGGCGCCTCGCGGCCGGCGAAGACGACGATCCGGCCGCGGTCGAGCGTCGTGAGCAGCCGCGAGGCCATGGGGAAGCGCAGTGAGGGATCGAGGACCGCCCGAAGGACCTTCTTGGCCGGCCAGTTCGGGTGGCGCACGGTCAGGAGCGGATCGTCGGTGACGAGCGTTCCCGCGCCGATCATGAGCGCGTCCTGTTCGCCCCGGAGGAGGTGCACGTAATCGCGCGTCGCGGCCGAGGTGATCCACTTCGAGTCGCCCGTGCGGCAGGCGATCTTCCCGTCGAAGGTCAGGGCCGCCTTCAGGGTGACGAAGGGGACCTTGCGGACGATGTATTTGGCGTAGGCCTCGTTGACGGCGGCGTTCCTCTCCGCGAGCAGCCCCACGGAGACGTCGAGCCCCGCTTCCTCGAGCCGGCGGATGCCCCGGCCGCGGACGACGGGATTGGGGTCCGCGGCGGAGACGACGATCCGCGCCAGACCGGCGCCGAGGACCGTGTCGACGCAGGGCGGCGTCCGGCCCCAATGGACGCACGGCTCGAGGGTCAGGTAGAGCGTCGCGCCCCGGGCCCTGCGGCCGGCCATGGCCAGAGCCAGGATCTCGGCGTGGGGCTGGCCCGGCTCGGCGTGATAGCCGTGGCCGACGACCGTCCCGTCGCGAACGACGACCGCCCCGACGAGCGGATTGGGGCTCGTCCGGCCGCGGGCTTTCTCGGCCAGCCCGTAGGACATCTCCATCCAGCCGAGATCGCGCGCCGGCGTCATGACAGAAGAGCCTCCACGAACTCGCGGGGCGAGAAGTCGGCCAGGTCGTCCTCTCCCTCTCCGAGGCCGAGATAGCGGATGGGCAGGCCGAGCTCCGCGGCGATGGCGACGGCCGCCCCGCCCTTGGCCGTTCCGTCGACCTTGGTCAGGAAGACGCCCGTCAGTCCGGAGAACTTCAGGAACTCGCGGGCCTGCAGGACGGCGTTCTGGCCGACCGTGGCGTCCAGGACGAGGAGGGCCTCGACCCGGGCGCCGGGGAGCTCCCGGGCGATGACCCGCCGGATCTTTTCGAGCTCGCTCATGAGGTTGGTGTTGGTGTGGATGCGGCCGGCGGTGTCGACGAGCAGGACCTCGCCCTGCTGGGCTTTGAACGACCGGGCGGCGTCGAAGACGACGGCCGCCGGGTCGGCCCCGTACGAGCCCTTGACGACCGGTATGCCGAGCTTCCCGCCCCAGAGCGCGAGCTGTTCCTGGGCCGCGGCCCGGAAGGTATCGGCCGCCGCGAGCACGACCCGCCGCCCCTCGCGCTTGAAGCGGGCGGCCAGCTTCGCGGCCGACGTCGTCTTGCCGCCGCCGTTGACGCCGACCATGAGGATGACGGCCGGACCGTCCCCGCGCGCCGGCCCTGCGCCGGCAGGAGAGAGCAGAGCGACGAGCTCGTCCTTGAGGGCCTGCTCGAACCCGGCCTCGTCCCCGGCCTTGCCCGTCTTGGCCCGCAGCGCGGCGACGATCCTCCCGGCGGCCGGGACGCCGACGTCGGCCAGGATGAGCGCCTCTTCGAGGCCGTCCAGGATCTCGTCCCTGCGCCGGCCGCTGCGGAACAGATCCTCGACCCGGCGGAAGGCGTCCCGGGTCCGGGCCAGTTTTTCCCTCAGGCTTCCGAACATGGCCTTAAGATTTTATTTATCAAGCGTTTAATTGTCAATGGCGGCCGTTGAGCAGGGCCGGTGATTATGCTAGAGTGAGGGCGCCATGAACCCCGCCGTCTGGGTCGTCCATCCGCCGCGCGCCGAAGCCGACGCGCTGGCCCAGGCTCTGGACATCCCTCCGGCCATCGCCCGGGTCCTCGTCAACCGCAAGATCCTGACGGAGGAGGCCGCCCGGGAGTTCCTGTTCGGCGACCTCGACAGGCTCCACGATCCCTACCTGATGAAGGACATGGACAAGGCCGTGGCCCGCGTCGAGACGGCGATCGCCCGGGGCGAGAAGA
>JAPKZE010000304.1 GCA_026393955.1 Candidatus Aminicenantota bacterium | reverse complement strand
GAGCGGCGGGCGCGAGGGAGTCGGCGCGGGCGGCGCTACGGCGTGCGGCGCCGCGGCGGTGGGCGGCGGCGTGAGCCGCTTCCGCAAGCTCGGATCGGTCATCCGGGCCGGGCTCCGGTCGAACTTCGGGCTGGCCATCCTGAAACACCGGCTGCTCAAGGAGAAGAAGGACCGCTGGCTGGTGCCGCTCATCGGGCTGGCCGCGCTCGGCGTCGTGCCGATGTTCTACGGCATCGTCCTGCTCATCGAGAACGTCTACCTCGTGCTCAAGCCGATGGGCCAGGAGAGGCTGCTGCTGTCGTTCGGGATCCTGGCCGGGCAGATCCTGATCCTGCTCTTCGGGATCTACTACGTCATCGCGGCGTTCTATTTCTCGCGGGACCTCGAGTTCCTCATCCCGCTGCCGCTCCGGCCGGGCGAGGTCATGGCCAGCAAGTTCGCCGTCATCGTCATCAACGAGTACCTGACGGTCGCGGCCATCGTGCTGCCCGTCGTCATCACGGTGGGCGTCCTGGACCGGGCCGGGATCGGCTATTGGGTCAACGCGACGCTGGTCTATCTGGCGCTGCCGATCATCCCGCTGGCGGTCGTTTCGGTCGCGGTCGTGACCATGATGAGGTTCATCAATATCAGCCGGAAGAAGGACGCCTTCATCCTCGTCGGCAGCCTCGTGCTCATCGGCCTTTCGTTCGCCCTGCAGGTCGGGCTCGGCCGATCGTCGGCGAACGGCGGGCCGCAGGCGAGCGCCGAGGCCCTGGCCGCGTTCTTCACTTCGCCGAACAGCCTGCTCTACAGGTTCGGGGCCATCTTCCCGCCCGGGATCTGGGCGACGAAAGCGATCGCCGGCGGGTTCAGCATGGAGGGGCTGGCGAACCTCGCTCTGCTCCTGGCGGTGTCGATCGCGCTGTTTGCCGGCATGATCGTCGTGGCCGAGAAGCTCTTCTATCGCGGCCTGGTCGGCCTCGGCGAGACGACGGGCAAGAAGCGGCGGCTGACGCGCGCCGAGATGTCGCGGCGCGTCTCGTCCGGGCGGAGGGCTTTCGCGGCCGTCTTCGGGCGGGAATGGAAGATCATGAACCGGACGCCGATCTTCCTGCTTAACGGGGTGCTCGTCAGCGTCTTCGTGCCGGCCATCTTCGTCCTGATGGCGACGATCGAACCGGCGGGGCGGGGCGGCGGGGGAGGGGGCCAGGGGGGCGATCCCATGGCCCTCGTGAGGGCCATGATGGCGGCCAACCCGCTCATCGTCATCCTGGGCTCGGCGCTGTTCATGACCATCTGCGGCAGCATCAACGGCACGGCCTCGTCGACTTTTTCGCGGGAGGGGGCCCAGTTCTGGATCTCGCAGGTCATCCCCGTCGCGCCGCGCGAGCAGGCGGCGGCCAAATTCGTGCACTCGTACCTCGTGGCCATGCTGGGCGTCGTGACGGCCTCGATCGTGGCCGCGGTTTTCTTCCACTTGAGACCGGCCCAGCTCGTGCCCGCGTTCATCCTGTCGATGGCGGCCGGGGTGTTGCTGACGGCGGTCGGCATGATGATCGATCTGGCCCGGCCGCTTCTCGACTGGACGAACCCGCAGAAGGCCATCAAGCAGAACCTCAATGTGTTGCTGGCCCTGCTGGCGGACGT
>JAPKZE010000373.1 GCA_026393955.1 Candidatus Aminicenantota bacterium | reverse complement strand
GTCGCCGCAGCCCTCGAAGCCGAAGAAGTTCCCGCCCTCCAGGCGCATCCCCGTCGTCGTCCGGATGATCGAGGCCTGGCTGGAGACGGCGTCCAGGACGTAGGGCGGCAGGGTCGTCGCGAAGAAGGCGTCGTGGAAGGCCCGGCTCGCTTTTTCGAGCCGGTCCAGGTTGGCCTGGAGATATTCGGCGGCGGCCCAGGCGTCGGCGAAGGCCGTCGCGTAGTGGTTCCTGAAGATGCGGCCGCGCTGCTCGGGCACGACGTCGAAATAATTGAGGACGTTCGGGAAATTCCAGGACACGATGAAGGGCAGCACGACCTCCTCGCCCGGGCCGATCGTGGCCATGAGGCCGAGCGTCCCGACGTCGGTCTGCTTGTCGGGCGAGGGCGAGGCCTCGGCCAGGTCCTTGAGCCGGCCGTCGGCGGCGAGATCGTCCCAGAAGATCTGGAGATCGTCCCACCAGTCGCCCCGGACCCAATGCGTCAGGTAGGTCGTCGAGGGCCAGGAGGTGGTCAGGGCCATCGTCCCGAACGCGGCGTCCCCTGGCTTGACCTTGCCCGAGGACATGGCCAGCCCGCGCAGGGTCGGGGTCGACTTGATCTCGTTGACGTTCTGGCCGAACCTGTCGTGACCCAGGCCGTCGACCGTCCCGACCCCGTCGAAACCGATGGGGTTGATGATCGAGCCCGCGATGGTGATCTTGGCCGGAGCGGAGCCCGTGTTCTTCACCCGGTAGCGCAGGACGAAGGCCGGGATGCCGGAATCGTCCGCCTCGAGCGGGATGAACGGATTGAAGGCTTCGAGGCGGATCTCGAGCGGGACCTGGCTGTCGGAAAGCTCGACTTCGGCGAACGGGTATTCGCCCTTGAACCGGGCCTTCTCCATGCGCGGCAGGCCGGGCACGAAAACTCGCTTGAAGCCGAAGCCGGTCGTGAAGGGCGGCTCGATGGGGCCCTCGAGGACACGGACGAGCTTCTTCCCCGCCCCCTCGAAGTACAGGGCGAAGAAGGAGAAGGGCATGTGGACACCCTTGCCGGGCCGGTTGAAGATCTCCCAATCGCGGAGGTTGCCGCGGCCGCCGAGCGAGATCGTGCCCGTGCCGATGCCGCCGAGCGGGAAGGCGACCTCGTTGAGGGCCCGGCCCTCGAAGGTGCGGACCGGCCCGGGACGCAGGAGCTCGTCTTTAGAATAGGGCCCGGACTGAGAGCCCGCGGTCAGGCCGGCAAGGCTCAGGACGAGGAGAAAGGCGAAGCCGAACAGGGTCTTGCGATGAAGGCGCACGGTACCTCCTCTCCGGGGACGTGCCTGCGGGAGGCCAGGCCGGGACACTGAGAGATTTAGTAGCGGAAGAAGTCCCGAATGTCAATCCTCGACGCGGTCATCAGGCGGCTGGCCGGCCGCGCCGCTCGAAGATCCGCCCGATCTTACGCTCCATGTCGCCGTAGTGGGTGCCCTGCCAGAACACGCGCTCGCAGCCCGGGCAGACGGCGAACGAGGCGGCGCGCTCGCCGACGTACGGCGTGACGAGGTTG
>JAPKZE010000112.1 GCA_026393955.1 Candidatus Aminicenantota bacterium | reverse complement strand
TTCGTTTTCCTTTACGTACCTTTAGTCAGCATTAGGCGGGATTAGGCACTTTTTGTGCGGTGACACGGGAGAGGTCCGCCCGGCCCGCCTTGGAGAGCGCTGGGACACTTTGCTTGACAATAGCGGGCTTAGGGTCAATAGTGGTGGTAGAAAGAGGAAAGCCATGACATCGCTATTGAAAAAGATGTTTGGATCTCAAGAAGGATTCCAAACCAAGATGCGCGGCCATGAGCTTCGCGCGGAGGGAATGGCCTGCGGCAAGAAGGGGGATTACAGCGACGGCCCGGCTTTTCACCTCACGCCAGCAGACTTCGCCAACCCCGATCTCGTGATGTTCCCCAGCGCTGAGTTCATGAAGGAGAGGTTCATGAAAACGGCCTCTCCCCACGAACTCGAGCTGACCAACAGAAAAGGGATCCACACGTATTTCCCTGAAGATGAGAGGGAACAAGTGAGGAACCTTTTCTACTATGCGAGGTGGTGGAACCAAGAGGTTTGGAACTGGAAGACCGAGGAGTGGGATGGGGCTTGAGGACTGACCTCCGGAGCCGGCCGCGTTCAGGAGGAACGAGAAAAGGGGCCGCGGCGAAAGGCTCCTCCTCCGGACTTGTGCTTTCCCTCTCTTCCGCCTCCGTATTTTTTCTTTGAGGCGGATGCCACGGGCTGCTTTCCTGACGGTTTTGTGATCTTCTGATCCCTGCGCGGCTGAGGCTTGCGCGGAAGACGGGCGAATTCGATATCGCGGCCCGGCATCGGCTTCTGATAATCAAAGCCCTCCAGCGTGCGGCGCTCCACTCGACTGCCGAGGACGCGTTCGATGCTGCGGACCATCTCCCCGTCTTCACGGGTCATGAAGGTGAAGGCATCGCCGGTCTTGGCGGCCCGTCCCGTGCGCCCTATTCGGTGCGTGTAAGCATCAACGGTGTCAGGCATGTCGTAGTTGATGACGTGGGAGATGCTCGAGACATCGATCCCGCGGGCCGCGATATCCGTCGCGACGAGTATCTGATAAGAGCCGGCCCGGAATCCGTCCATCGCCGCTTGCCGCCTGTTCTGCGAGAGGTTGCCCTGCAAGGACGCGGCCCGGTAGCCGGAGGCTTCCAATTGTTGTCCCAAGCGCTTGGCCCGGTGCTTCGTGCGCGTGAATATCAGGACCGATCCCGTATCGGTATGACGCAGCAGCTCGAGGAGGAGCGCGGTTTTCAGGTGCGGCTCGACTGGATAGAGGGCGTGAGCGACGGTGCTGATGGGCGCCGCGTAATTGACCTGCACCGTAACCGGAGTGCGGAGGATCTCGTGCGCCAGCTTGCGGACATCCTCGGGCATGGTCGCCGCGAACAGGAGCGTCTGTCGTTGCGCGGGCAGATGCTTGATGATCTTCCTGACGTCAGGCAGGAAGCCCATGTCGAACATCCGGTCTGCTTCGTCGAGGACGAGCACTTCCACGTGCGACAGGTCGATCGTGCGCTGGTTGATATGGTCGAGCAAACGTCCCGGGCATGCGACCACGATCTCGACGCCGCTGCGAAGGCTCCGGACCTGCGGGCTTACGCCCACGCCGCCGTAGATCGTCAGGCTCCGAAGGCGTGTCGGCTTGCCCATGCTGACGAAAACCTCATGGATCTGCTCCGCCAGCTCCCGCGTTGGCGCGACGATGAGGGCGCGGACGTGACCGCGAGGTCCCCGCATCAGACGGTCGAGGATCGGCAGGGCAAAGGCCGCGGTCTTCCCTGTCCCCGTCTGGGCCAGCCCCATGACGTCGTGTCCCTTGAGGGCCGGCGGGATCGCCTTCTCTTGGATGGGCGTCGGCCTGAGATAACCGATGGCCTTGACCCCGGCCGCGACATGGGGGTGCAAATCAAAATTGCTGAATTCCATAAAAACTCCTACTTTCTCTTGTTCTGCGTCCGGGAGGAAGAAACTAAGTGCATTCGGAGGGCAGTTATTTGTTGCTTAGTCTATCAGTTATGGGGCCACGCTGTCAAGTTGAAGGCGGCTGCCGGATGAGGGCTTCCCCCTTCTCCATAGCGAGGCGTCAGATGTGGGAGGGATGCGAAAGTCCTTGTCGAGGGCTGGGCGAAGGGGATACAATCGCGTTCAGCCTCGACCAGGGACAGGTCGGTGGCGCACCGAGGGAAGGAAGGCATTTTTAAACGGGGGTATCGCGATGGAACACGTCGACGTCATCATTGTGGGGGCCGGACAGGCAGGCCTGGCCGTAAGCCACGAACTCGGGGCTGCGGGGGTGGAGCATGTTGTGCTCGAGCGCGGCCGCGTGGGCGAGACATGGCGGCACCGTTGGGATACTTTCTGCCTGGTCACTCCCAACTGGACTGTCCAGCTGCCCGGCCGCCCCTACAGCGGGCCCGACCCCGACGGCTTCATGCCGCGCGATGAGATCGTCGCCTCTTTGGAAGATTATGCCGGCGCCTTCGCCGGGTCCGTACGCGAGG
>JAPKZE010000422.1 GCA_026393955.1 Candidatus Aminicenantota bacterium | reverse complement strand
GACGTCCTCGATGAGCGTCTTGGCCTGGACGTTGCGGTTCTTGATCTCGACGGCCTGGAGCTTGGGCTGGCCGGCGGCGTTCGAGCTCTCATCGACGAAGAAGAGGATCTTCTCGCCGACGGCGAGCCCGCTATAAACACTCGGAGGCAGAGGGACCTCGAAGACGCGGTCCTGGAGTCCGGCCAGGGCGATATCCACCTTCACGGCGGGGGCCGGCTTGGGCGTTTCTTTGGCGGCCTTCCCCGCGGCCGCCCCGGGTTTGTCCGCCACCTTCTCCTCTCCGCCGTCCTTCTTCTCCGCCTGGAGCTCGGTGGCCGGGGCGAAGGGGAAGGGGTCCTTTCCGCTCAGAGCGGCGGCATAGATCTTGGTCGTCTTGTCGAAGTAGGGCTCGGGCTGGCGCGGCCCCCAGGGACTGCCCACGGCGCTCTGGAAATAGCGGTCCGAGAGGAAGTAGAGCCATTTGCCGTCCGGGCTCCAGGCGGGATCGTAGGAATCGACCCGGTCGTTCGTGAGCTCCGCGCGCTGACCTGTCGCGGC
Source organism: Candidatus Aminicenantota bacterium (assembly GCA_026393955.1). Classification (GTDB taxonomy): domain Bacteria; phylum Acidobacteriota; class Aminicenantia; order Aminicenantales; family Saccharicenantaceae; genus RBG-16-66-30. The sequence continues at coordinate 1,649 of JAPKZE010000422.1, read as the reverse complement.
CTCGTGGAGCACGATCTGACTGAAGCCGTTCGAAGCGCCCTGGACGTAGGCCAGCCAGCGGCTGTCGGGGGACCAGGCCAGGTCGCCGAACATGCCGATGTCGGAGAGGCCGATCCGGCTCAGGGCTTTCTTGCCGATATCGAAAAGCCAGAGCTGGTTGTCCTTATCGGCGAAGGCGAGCCACTTGCCGTCGGGGGACGGGACGCCGTCGAAACGGATGACCTTGGCCCCCGTCGTCATCGGCTCGGCCGGTCCGAGGCCGTCGGCGGCGAAGCGATGGAACTCCCACTCGCCGGTCTCGTCCGTGAGGACCATGAGGCTCTTGCCGTCGCCGAGGAAACGCGCGGCCCGGGCCCTGACGCCTTCCTTCCGGCTGACCCGGACCCAACGGCCGTCTCCGACCGGGGCGACGAAGACGTGGCCGCGCGAGACGAGGACGACCCGGTCGCCGGTCGGGGAGACGTGGCCGGAGGTCAGGTAGTCGAGCGGCTTCGTCACCCACTTCTCGCGCATCTGGTCGAAGTCCGAGGGCAGGGTGATGGCGATCCCGGTGTCCTGCCCCGAGGCGATGTCGAAGACGCGGAGGTCGGCCACGAGCTGGTAGGCGATCCGGCCCGCGTCGAGGCTCGGGGAGCTGGCGTCGAAGCCCTTGTGGAAGGTGTGTTGCTTGAGCCCGCCGCCCTTGAGGTCCATGGACCAGATGTTCATGGAGCCGTCGCGGTCACTCAGGAAATAGACCCGGTCCTGCCAGATCATGGGGTTCTTGCTCGTTCCGGCGTAGTCGGCGGTGAGGGGCGCGGCTTCGCCGTCGCCAAGAGCATAGGACCACAGGTTCTGGGCCGTGCCGCCCTTATAGCGCTTGGTGTAGCTGCCCTGGAAGGGAAGGCGGGTAAAGTAGAGCGTCTGGCCCGAAGGATCGAACGAGCCGTCGGCCGCCTGGCTGAGCGGAAGCAGGCTCTCGGCGTTCGTGGCCGGGTCGAGGACAACGAGCTGGGTGTTGGGCAGGGTCGCATACTTCTGCGTGGCGTACAGGATCTTGCCGTCGGGCGTCCAGCCGACGACCGTGGCGCTTTGTCCGGCGAAGCTGCGGCGGGTGGGCAGGCCGCCCGCGAGAGGCATCGTATAGACCTCGGTCGGCCCCTCGTACTGGGCGGAGAAAGCGAGGGTCTGGCCGTCCGGCGCGATGGCCGGATAATTCTCCATGCCCGCGTGGGAAGTCAGCCGGCGGGCCGTCCCTCCCCGGGCGTCGACGGTCCAGAGGTCACCCTCGGACGTGAAGACGATGGTCTCGCCGTGGATGGCCGGGAACCTGTAATAGCCGATCCGTCCGGCCGCCGAAGCAGCCCGGACGAGGCCGAGGACACAGAGGAGAATGCCGAGGACGGCGAGGGCTCTTTTCATGACGGGCTCCTTTCCGGGGACCTCCGCAAGGCCGTATTCTAATCCAAATCTCGGGCGCGGGGGTAAGGATTTTAGATGCCCGGGACCTCTAAAAAGTCGTATCATAGGGCGGAGCCATATGGGGAAACGCGGATCTTCTCCCGGACCAGACAAATCCGGCCGCCTCCGGGGTCTTAATAGGCAGGAACGGAAAAGCCGATCGTTGGACCTCGACGAGCTGTATGAACGCCACGGCGAGAGCCTCTACC
>JAPKZE010000266.1 GCA_026393955.1 Candidatus Aminicenantota bacterium | reverse complement strand
CCATCCTCCGCCGCGGCGACACGCTCATCTCCCAGGCCACGGGCCAACCCGAGGTCGAGCTTTTCCCCGAGTCGGAGACGCGGTTCTTCCTCAAGGTCGTCGACGCCCAGGTCGATTTCATCGTCGACGCTTCGGGCCGCGTGACCGGGCTGATGCTCCACCAGGGCGGCCGGGACCTGCCGGCCAAGAAGATCCGGACCCCCTGAAGGGAACCTGGGGCCGGGGGAATCCGTATATAAGGGCGAATGACAATTCTGCCGACGGAGGCGCCTCGATGTCCAAGACGAAGATGATGATCATACTGGCCATTCCCCTGATTTTTGTCGGGCTCTTCGCGGCCTGCGATGAGCCGCGGGACCTGATGACGGAAACGCGCACGGTCGCCCTCGAGGGAGCGGCCCGGGCCGAGGTCGGGATGCGCATGGGGGCCGGGGAGCTCCGGCTCCGGAGCGCGGACCAGACCGCTCTGCTCGAGGCCGAATTCGAGTTCAACCGGGAGCGCCTCCGTCCCGAAGTCGATTATCGGGTGCTCGGCGACAAGGGCCTGCTCCAGGTCCGCCATGGCCGGCACCGCGGCGTCAACTTCGGCACCACCCGGAACCGCTGGAACCTGACCTTGGGCCGGGCCGTCCCCATCGACCTCGACGTCGACCTCGGGGCGGGACGGAGCGAGATCGACCTCCGCGGCCTCACGCTCCAGCGGGTCGAGATCGACATGGGCGTCGGCGAGATGAGCCTGGACCTCCGCGGGCCTCACGCCGCCGGCTTCTCCGTCAAGATCGACGGCGGCGTCGGCAGCGGCAAGCTGGACCTGCCCGCCGAGGTCGGCGTCCGGGTCAAGGTCGACGGCGGGCTCGGCTCGGTCAACGCCCACGGCCTCCGCAAGGAGGGCGGCGCCTACGTCAACGACGCCTACGGCCGGAGCCCGGTGACGATCGAGATCGACATCAACGCCGGCATCGGCAGCCTCGACCTGAGGTGCGATCCGCTCATTAAGACCTAAAGCTCTTCAAGGCGCGCCGTGAAGTGGCGCAGGAAGGGCGATTCACGGACGATCCGCAATCCCCGCACCTTGTCCCTGTTCATGTGGAGGTCGATGATGGCGTCGGCGACATAGCGCAGGTGCGAGGCCGTATAGACCCGCCGCGGGATGGCCAGCCGAACCAGCTCCAATTCCGGAAAGACCTCCGCCTTCCCCTTGCCCGTCTTCTGGCCGAACATGACCCCGCCGATCTCGACCGCCCGGATGCCGTATTCCCGGTAGAGCGCCACGGTCAGGGCCCAGCCGGGATACTGGGCCCGGCGGATGTGGGGCAGGAAGCGGTCGGCCAGGAGATAGACGGCGTGGCCCCCGAAGGGCTTGAAGACGGGCACGCCGGCCTTGGCGACGAGCCCGCCGAGATAGGCCACCTGGGCCGTCCGGTGCTCGAGATAGTCCTCGTCGAGCACCTCCTTGAGCCCCCGGGCCATGGCCTCGAGGTCGCGGCCGGCCAGCCCGCCGTAGGTCGGGAAACCCTCGCTGATGATGAGGTTGTTCTTGATCCTCTCGGCCAGGGCGTCGTCGTCGAGGGTGACGAAACCGCCGATGTTGACCAGGGCGTCCTTCTTGCCGCTCATGGTCGCCCCGTCGGCGTAGGAGAACATCTCCTGGGCGATCTCGAGGACGCTCTTCTTGGCGTAGGCCTTCTCCCGCTTCTTGATGAACCAGGCGTTCTCGGCGAAGCGGCACGCGTCCAGGAAGAACGGGATGCCGTAATGGGCGCAGACCTCGCTCGTCTCCTTGATGTTCTTCAAGGAGACGGGCTGGCCCCCGCCGCTGTTGTTGGTCACCGTCAGCATGACCAGCGGGACCTTCCCGGCCCCCTTCCGGTCGATGAACTTCTTCAGTTTGGCGAGGTCCATGTCGCCCTTGAAAGGCAGCTCCGCGTCGGGGTCGTAGGCCGCGGCGGCGGCCAGGTCCTCGGCCCGGGCCTCGAGCACCTCGATGTTGGCCCTGGTCGTGTCGAAATGGATGTTGCTCGGAACGCTGTCGCCCTTCTTGACGATCGAGCCGAAAAGGACCCGTTCCGCGGCCCGGCCCTGGTGGGTCGGGATGACATGGCTGAAGCCGAAGATCGAGCGGACGGCCTCCTCGAGGTGGAAGAAATTGCGCGCCCCGGCGTAGGATTCATCGCCGGTCATGAGGCCCGCCCACTGGTCGTCGCTCATGGCCGATGTGCCGGAATCCGTCAGGAGATCGATCGTCACCTTCTCGGCCGGGATGCCGAAGACGTTAAAGCCCGACTGCTTGAGGAGCGTCTCCCGCTCCCGCCGCGAGGTGGCGTGCAGCGGCTCGACCATCTTGATGCGAAAGGGCTCCATGGGCGGCTTGATGTCGGTCATCCCTATCCTCCCCCGCCGGTCCCGGCCGGGCCGGGCGGCGCGTGTCTCAGAACGTGGTCAGCCTGCGGAACTGCCGGAACCGGGCCTCGACGAGGGCCCGGTCGAGCCCGAGGAGCCGGTTGATCCCGAAATCCTCGATGGCGAACGAGGCCATGACGCTGCCGTAAACGGCCGCCCGCCGGACCTCCCGGACGGCCAAGCCCCGCGTCTTGTCGAGGTAGCCCAGGAAGCCGCCGGCGAAGCTGTCGCCCGCCCCCGTCGGGTCGACGACATGCTCGCACGGGTGGGCCAGGACGCCGAAGACGAGATCTCGGCCGAAGACAAGCGCGCCGTGTTCGCCCTTCTTGAGCACGACGAGCGACGGCCCGAGGCCGAGGAGCGCCTTGCCGGCCGTGATGAGATTCGTCTCCCCGGTGACGAGACGGGCCTCCTCGTCGTTGGCGAAGAAGATATCGACCCGGCCGAGCTCCTTGAGCAGGACGTCCCGCTTCGTATCGATCCAGAGGCGGATCGTGTCCATGGCGACGAGGGCCGGCCGCCGGAACTGGTCCAGGACGAAGGCATGGTGCTCCGGATTGAGGTTGGCCAGGTAGACGATGCGCGAGCCCCTGTACGCCTCCGGGATCCGGGGCCGGAAATCGGCGAAGACGTTGAGCTCCGTGCGCAGCGTCGTCCGGCGGTTGGGATCCTCCCCGTACCGGCCTTCCCAGTGGAAGGTCTGGCCGGCCTTGATCTTGAGGCCGGCCAAGTCGACGCCGCGGGCGCGGAGCTCCGCCAGGGTCTTCCGCGGGAAGTCCCGGCCGACGACGCCGACGATGCGGGGCCGGGTGAAGAAGCTCGCGGCGAGCGAGCAATAGGTCCCCGAGCCGCCGACGATCCTCTCCCGGTCGCCCCACGGCGTCCGGATGGTGTCGAAGGCGACCGATCCGACGATGACCAGGCTCATGGCGTTCTCAGCTCAGGTACTTGTCGACGAGGAGTCCGAGCTTCTTCCGCGTCGCTGCCGGGATGGCCGCGGGGGAGGTCACGATGGTGTTCCTGAGCGACGAGCCGCAGTCGCAGGCCGGCGCGCCGGGCGCGCTTAGCGCCGCCAGGGTCTTCTTGATCACGGCCTTGGCGTTGGCGATGTTGGCGGCGAGGTTCTGGAGGATGAGCTCGACCGTGACCGGTTCCTCGGTCTCGTGCCAGACATCGTAATCCGTGGCCAGGCTCAGCGTCGCGTAGCAGATCTCGGCCTCGCGGCAGAGCTTGGCCTCGGTCGCTGCGGTCATGCCGATGATGTCCGCGCCCCAGGCCCTGTAGGCCAGCGATTCGGCCTTGGTCGAAAAGGCCGGGCCGTCGATGCAGATATAGGTCCCGCC
>JAPKZE010000137.1 GCA_026393955.1 Candidatus Aminicenantota bacterium | reverse complement strand
GGCCGGCCGATGAGCCGCCGGGGCGTGTCCCGGCGGGAGTTCATGCGCTTGGCCGGCGCGTCGGCCCTCTCGGCCTGGCCCGCCGCCGCTCTGGCCGGAGGCTTCCCACAGGCCGCGCCACAGACCTTCCCCAGTCCGCTGTTCCAGGTGGCGCTCATCCCCTGCCCCGACTACGGGCCGGAAACCCTGGCCGCCGCGATCCGAACCGGCTGGCGGTCGAGCCGCCCCCCCGACGTCCGGGGCAAGCGCGTCGTCGTCAAGCCGAACATGGCCGACGTCTCTCCGGCCCGGCCCATCCACACCGACCAGCGCCTGGTCGACGCGCTTATCCTCCATCTCGCCGACCTTGGCGCCCGGGAGATCGTCCTAGCGGAGGGGACCCCGCTAAACCGCGACGGGGAGGACCTCTTCCGCCGTTCCGGCTACGAGGCGCTGGCCCGGCGGCGCGGAATCCGCCTGGTCGACCTTAATTACGACGATATCGCGCCCGTGAAATGCGTCAATCCCAAAGCGACCCTGCTGCGGGAGATCGCCCTGCCCCGGACGATCGGCGAGGCCGACGTCCTCATCTCCGTGCCCAAGCTGAAGACCCACAAGCTGGCCGGGATCACCTTGAGCCTGAAGAACATGTTCGGCATCCTGCCGGGGATGGTCTACGGCTGGCCGAAGAACACGCTCCACTGGAACGGCATCCCGCTCAGCATCTGCGAGATCAACGGCACGGTCAGGACGCACTACACGGTCGTCGACGGCGTCGTCGGAATGGAAGGCCACGGCCCCATTATGGGCACAGCCCGGAAAGCCGGCGTCCTGGTCATGGGGGACAACGCCCTGGCCGTGGACGCCACGGCGGCCCGGGTCATGGGGGTCGACCCGGCCCGCGTCGATTACCTGGCCATGGCCCACAAGCTCCGCCTGGGCTCCCTCCGCCCGGCGGACATCCAGGTCCTCGGCGGAGCGATCGACCGGCTGCGGACCGACTTCGCCCTCGATCCCGAATACGCCCAGCTAAGGATGGTCCCATGATGCGAACACACACCTGGCGGATCCTGGCGACGGGTCTCGTTCTCGGAGGCGGCCTGCTGGCCGGAAGCGCGGCCGGCTATATCGACCCGGGCACCGGCAGCTACGTCCTTCAGATCGCCATCGCCTTCGCCGTCGGATTGGCCTTCTCGATCAAGGTTTTCTGGAAGAAGATCGCGGCCTTCCTCCGCAAGACCTTTGGGGCCAAGAAGAGCGGGGGCGGCGATGCCTCCTGAGGCCCCGCTCGCCTCCTCTTTCCGCGATCCCGCGGGTTTCGTCTTCCGCCGCGACGGCGTCCTCCATCGGGCCATCCTGGCCCCCGGCCGGGCCCATTACAACCGCCTCATGTCCTCGGGGCTCTATGAGGAGCTCACCGCCGCGGGCCTTCTCGTGCCGCACGAAGAGGTGCCGTCCGGCCTCGAGGGCCGAGAAGACCTCTACAAGCTGATCCGTCCCGAGGAGATCCCGTTCATCTCCTATCCCTACGAGTGGAGCTTCAGCCAGCTCCAGGACGCCGCGCTGGCCACCCTGGAGATCGAAAGGCGCGCCCTGCTCCGGGGCCTGTCCCTGGTCGACGCCAGCGCTTACAACATCCAGTTCCGGCGCGGCCGGCCCGTCCTCATCGACACCCTGTCCCTGCGCCAGGCCGTCGAAGGCGAGCCCTGGACCGCCTATCGCCAGTACTGCCAGCATTTCCTGGCCCCCCTCGCCGTGATGGCGCTGCGGGACGTCCGGCTGGGTCAGCTCCTCCGCGTCCACCTCGACGGCCTCCCGCTCGACCTGGCCGCGTCGCTCCTTCCATTAGGGTCCCGCCGCCGCGTCTCCCTTCTCCTCCATCTCCATCTCCACGCCCGGAGCCAGAAACGCTACGAAGGCCGCGAGGCCGCCGTGACCCGGCGGAAGGTCGGCCGCCAGGCGCTTCTCGGGCTCGTCGATTCCCTCGAGTCCGGGACCCGGAAGCTCCGCTGGCGGCCCGCGGGGACGGAATGGGCCGACTACTACGAGGATACGAACTATACGGCCGACGGCCTGGCCGACAAGCGGCGCGCCGTCGAGTCGTTCGTGGCCGATGTCCGGCCGAAGACCGTCTGGGACCTGGGCGGGAACGTCGGGACCTTCAGCCGGGCGGCCGCGGCGGCCGGCGCCGAGGTCGTCTCGTTCGACATCGACCCGGCTTGCGTCGAAAGGAACTACCTCCGCGTCCGGGCCGGCAAGGAGCCCAACATCCTGCCTCTGCTCATGGACCTGGCCAACCCGAGCCCGGCCGCGGGCTGGGAGAACATGGAGCGCCTGGCGTTCCTGGAGCGCGGACCGGCCGACGCCGTCCTGGCCCTGGCCCTCATCCACCATCTGGCCATCGGCAACAACGTCCCCTTGGCGCGGGCCGCCCGCTTCTTCGCCCGGGCCGGACGGACGCTTCTCATCGAATTCGTGCCCAAGTCGGATTCGCAGGTCAAACGCCTGCTCGTGACCCGCGAGGACATCTTCGACCGCTACACGCAGGACGATTTCGAGCGGGCCTTCAGCGGGCCCTTCGAGATCCTCAGGCGCCTCCCGCTCGCCGGGTCCGAGAGGACCCTCTACGTCATGGCGAGGAAGACGGACCGGGCATGAAGAGACCGCCCGTTCTTCACCCGTTCCTCTTCGCCCTCTTCCCCATCCTGGCCCTGTACGCCCACAACATCAGGAGCATCCCCGTCCCCCTGAAAGAGGTGGCCGGGCCCCTGGCTCTGTCCCTGGCCGCGGCCGCCGTTCTCTTCCTGGCGCTCTCCGCGGCCTTCAGATCCCCGGCCAAGGCCGGCCTGGCCGTCTCGGTCATCGTCCTGTGGTTGCTCTCGTTCGGCCACCTCGCCGGACTGGTGGCGGTATGGACCGCGGGTCTCTTTAATCGGTCCCTGTTCTTCGCCACGGTCCTGCTCGTCGCCCTGGCCGTCGTCGCCGTCGTCCGTTCCCGCCGCGACTTCGCCGGCGTCACCCGCGTTCTGAACGTCGTTTCGGTGACGCTCGTCCTCCTGAACATTGCCTCCGCCGCGCAAACCCTGGCCAGCCGGACGCGGCTCGCCGCCAGCCCGGAGGTCAAGGCCTCAGGACCGGCCGCGGGGCGGCCGAACATCTACTACATCGTCCTCGACGCGTACACCCGCGGGGATATCCTGAAAGAGGTGTTCTCCTTCGACAACTCCGCCTTCGTCTCCGGCCTCGAGGCCCGCGGATTCACCGTCGCCGCCCGCAGCTATGCCAACTACAATCTGACCCATCAGTCCCTGGCCTCGTCGCTGAACTTCACTCTCCTCGACGAGATGGCCAGGGAGACAGGGACCGTGTCCTCCGACCGCGAGCCTCTTTACGCCATGATCCGGGAGAACCGCGTCATGGCCTTCCTCAAGAACCAGGGCTACCGGCTCGTCACCGTGTCATCGAGCATCGAGCCGACCGATTTCCGCAGCGTCGACCGCTATTTCGGCTTCGCCGCCTCGGACTCCGAGTTCCGGACCGTCCTCCTCAGCACGACCCCCTGGCCCTTGCTGTTCGGGTCAAGCCAGAGCAAAGGGTCTTATGACGCCCATCGCCGGCGCATCCTCAACGCCTTCCGCGCCCTCAAAGAAGCGCCTGGGGAGAAAGGGCCGTTCTTCATGTTCGTCCACATCATGGCCCCCCACCCGCCGTTCGTCTTCGGCCCGAACGGCGAGCCCGTCGAGCCCACGTACCTCTTCGCCATGGTTGACGCCGACCGGCTTCACGGCGCGAACCGGGCCGCCCTGCCCGAATACATGGCCCGTTACCGGGACCAGCTGGCTTTCCTCAACACGAAGATCCTGGAAGCGGTC
>JAPKZE010000448.1 GCA_026393955.1 Candidatus Aminicenantota bacterium | reverse complement strand
TGCGCCGTAAGCCGCCGTGAGCGTCCAGGTCTGGTCGAGGAGGTACTCGCCATCACCGAGGCTGTGGACGACGAGCCGCCGGGCTTCATCGAGGACGGGCCGTCCGTCCGATTCCCAGACGAGCTCGGCGTCGATCTCGGCCCGCCCTTTCGCCGCCTCGAGACGCGGAAAGGAAACCAGGCGGATCCGGTCGCGGAAGACCGGGCCATAATCGCCGGACTCGGCTTTAACGCCGCTGTAGAGGCCGTTGTAGAAGCTGAGGTCCCTCTCCCCTCCTTCGACGCGGACGGTGTCGGCGAACCAGAACGAACGGTGGTGGGGATAGGGCTCGGTCTTCTGGACGAGCATGTTCCGGCCGCCCGGGCTGCGCAGCGGCCAGTAGTGGACCATATCGAGATCCGGACCGCATTGAAAAACGAGGGCCTCTCGGCCGCCGACGAGGACCGTGATCCGGCCCGCGGCATCGTCCCGCGACAGCGTGACCCCGGGCTTCGGGGCGCAAGCGAAGAAGGAAACGCATAGGACGGTGAGAAGCGCGAGCCGGGCGCCGGCGCCGGCATCCGCCGGACTGGCGATCATTCGGGTCAGACGACCCATGGCCGTCGATGGGGATAGTCGAGCCGGCGGTTGGCCTCGTCGTCGCCGACGAACTTCTCGGCGGCCGGGTCCCAAGCCAGCTTGCGGCCGAGCTTCATGGCGATATGGGTCAGCATGCAGATCGTGTTGGACCGATGGCCGACTTCGACCGGCGCGGCCGGGGCCGTCCGGTTCCGCACGGCTTCGAGGAAGTTCTTCATGTGGTTGCCGCTCTGCACCAGCTTGACCTCGCCCTGGCCCGGCTTCCATTTCAGGATGTCCGGGTCCGAGGCCTTGATAGCACCGCGCTGGACGAAGACCCAGCCCTTGTCCCCCTCGAACCGGACGCCGGCCGGGTCGCCGGTTTCCATGATCAGCCGGACGCCGTTCGCATATACGGCCTCGGCCTGGAACTTGGTGTGGACGTTGAACAGGCCGCGGTCGGGGAATTCGCCCTTGGCCTCGATGCTGACGGGCCCGGTGAGGTCGGTACCGTTGCCCCACTGGGCGATGTCCATCATGTGCGAGCCCCACCCGGTGACCATGCCCAGGCAATAGGGCTCGATCTGGAGCCAGCCCGGCCGCTCGTAGCTCGTCTGGGGATGGACCCGGTCTTCCGTGAAGGGGGCCACGGCGGTGGGGCCCATCCAGTCGTCATAGTTCAGGTTCGGCGGCACCGGCTCGGGCTTCGGATCGCCGCTGCCTTGATCCTCGGGCAGCCAGACCCGGATCGTCTGCAGCTTGCCCACCCGGCCGTTGCGGACGAGCTCGCAGGCCATCAGGAAGTGAATGGAGGAGCGCTGTTGGGAGCCGACCTGGAGGATGCGCTTGTGCTTGTTGACCGCGGTGACCAGCTTGCGCCCCTCGGCGACGGAGTAGGTCAGCGGCTTTTCGAGATAGATGTCCTTGCCCGCGGCGGCGGCCGCGACGGCGTGGGCGGCGTGCCAGAAATCGGGCGTGACGATGAGGACGCCGTCGATGTCCTTGCGGGCCAGCAGCTCGCGGTGGTCACGGTAGGCCTTGACGCTCTTCGAAGCGTCCTTGCCCGTCTCGACCGTGTAGATCTTTTCGGCCAGCCACTGGGCGTCCTCCATCCGGTGGGTGTCGACGTCGCAGACGGCGGTGACCCGGGCCCCGGTCTCGAGGCCCCGATAGATGAGCTCCTGCATGTCGCCCTGGCCCTGGCGTCCGACGCCGATGCAGCCGAACTGCAGGACGTCGCTCGGGGCCGGCCTGGCGAAAACGGACGACGGGACGATGGCCGGGGCCGTCGCCGTCACGGCCGCGGCCTTGAGGAAGTTACGACGGTTCATGCGCGCCTCCCAAGCGTGAAACTACCACGCGGCCCCCGCGCTGTCAACGGGATTCCCGGCGTCGGCTTCGAGGCAGCTCAGAGGTCAGCCTCCCCCGACTGGGAAAGTTTGAAGACGCCGGGCCGTGCGCCGGGCTCGGCGCCAAAACAACTCGCTCGGCGTACGCTACGCTTCGCTCAA